>NZ_WEKT01000040.1:0-48310 GCF_009874545.1 Vibrio eleionomae
GAGACCAGATGCGTCAAACGATCTTCGAGTACATAGAGGTTGATTATAATCGGACAAGAAGGCACAGTGCTCTTGGGTATCTAAGCCCTGTTAACTTTGAACAGCAAAATGTCGCTTAATGAAGTGTCCAGTCTGGCTGGAGCAGATCAGAAAAGATGATCAACCATTATTAATAAATGGTCGAGTTGTTAAAAAAACATATTCGTATGCTCTTATTGAGTCTAACACTTATTATGGTGTTCATTTTTTACATCAAACAAACTGTCCTAGTGAAGTTTGGGAAGATATGAGCCTTGGTAATGAGGTTGAATATAATTTAGGTTTTACTTTCTCTGGAGCTGCCGCTTTTATATAAGAAATAAAAAACTAGTTAATATTGTTGTGAGTTTTTAATATTTTATATACGCTGTTGCGTGAAATGTTTAATTTTGAAGCAATAAATGTGACAGAATTATGATTGTTGTAAAGAGAGCTTACTTTTTCCTTAATATCATCTGACAATGGCTTTCTACCTTTGTATTTACCAGCAGCTTTGGCTGCAGTTATACCTTCTAACTGCCGCTCTTTCCGGATATTCAGTTCAAACTCGGCAAATACAGCTAGCATATCTAGAAAGGCTTTTCCTGATGCGGAGTCGGTGGAAATGGGTTGCTCAATTGCAGATAATTGAATCCCATTTTCTCTAAGGGTCAAAACAAGGTTTTGAAGATCTAACACTGATCGAGCAATTCTATCGATTCTAGTGATAATCAACTTATCACCGGAACGAAGGTAATCCATTAACGCTAAGTAGCCTTTACGTTTGGTGTTAGAACCGGATGCTACATCTGTGAATATTTTTGAACATCCGGCGTCTCTCAATTTTTCGACTTGAACTTCTAGAGACTGAGCTTCCGTCGATACTCTTGCATAACCAATCTTACTCATTGAAATTGCTCATTTAGGTTCTAGACTTAATGAACATAGTGTTGATTAATTACTTTTCCACCCTAAATGAACAGTTTCATCAGGAAATAGATATGTTGATTTAGGGTATACCCTATATGAACAGATGCGTATGACACAATTGCTTTCAGACGGCGTGTTACTGACCAAAGAAGATAAGTCAGGAAAGTCTTATCTAAGGTTACGAGTTCTCGAACGTGGTGAATTCTCGCTTGTCGATATAGAAACAAATGCGGAATTCGTTTTGCAGAAAAGTCATCTTGAAAGTTTGGTTGAAGAAGGGCGTTTTAGTGTTGCTGATCAGGCTGAATTGGATGCGATACAAAAGGAATTGGATAACCTGCCACCAATAGAGTTAAAGCAATCATTGGATGAAAAAAAGCGTCGGCTAAAATATGTTGAAGGAGCATTAAAAGCTGACATTCCTTTGGGATCTCCACAGAGATTTAAGTCATATATCTCAATTAAATCTATCGAATTAAGAGATCGTAAACCGCCTAGTGCTGTTACCTTGTACCGATGGGTTAAGAAGTATGTTGATTCCAATGGCGATGCGGCGAGTTTAATGCCTGGATATCGTAAAGCAGGAAATCGTACTCCGAAAGTACCTTCAGAGCATGACCAGTTTATCAACACTGTGATTGCGAGTTTGGTCGGTAATCCAAAGACTTCGGTTGTATATGATACTTATCTCGACAAATTGGCAGAGCATAATGAGCAGCGTGCTAGAACTGGTTTAGAACGAATTAGCCCTGTTACCCAAGAGTCAATAAGGAAGCGGCTGAAAAGGAGAATCACGCTGTGAACTTTAGAGATCCGGCACTTGTTTTGGTTAAGACTTTTCGCGGAGGTAGGAAGTCTTATTATCAAGTTAGTTCACTATCAACGGATGAAATTACCATTAAAGATGTAGAGCATGGTGGTAGTTTTGCTTTTCCAAGAAAGCAGCTTGAGTCACATATCAATACGGGGTTGTTATCCGTTTCCACGGTTTCTGACATTCCATCGGCTTTATTACTCAATCCAGTTCGCAAGAAAGATAAGCCAAAGCGTAGTGTGAAGATTACGGAATATGAGAATGAAATGGAGCGAAGATACTCCTATGTCAGAGCTGTTCTCGATTCTGGAATACCAGCTTACACAAAAAAGTGGTTGGAGCCTTGGTTACAAGATCAGTCTACGTTCTTCAAGGATGATAGCCACCTAGCTATAAAACGTTGGAGAGATGGGTTAGTGCCTTTGTTGAGTCTGGTTGGAAGAAAAACTCACTCATGCCTAGTCATGTGGCAAAGGGTAATCGTAAGTTAAAAATGGATAGTGAACTGGATGAAATCTTAGATGCTGTGGTTCGAGAGTATTTAACAAACCGTGTCCGAATAAATTTTGCAGAAGCCCATCAAGAATTTGTTGAACGAGTGGAAAAAGTAAATCGAGAGAAAATAGCTAAGCATCAAATACCACTGAAACCAAGTAGTTACCAAACTACGTTGAAAAGGTTTCACCAATAGTACAGCCATAGTATTGGTGCACTAAAACTATACTATAAATAAAACAAATAAATACAAATAGTTAGATGTTATGGTATATGAAGCGCTATAAATTTATAAAGTGCTTTCAGCGACATCTGTCGCTGAAAGCATAAAGCATAAAGCATAAAGCATATCTATAGCACTCCAAACTATACTAATTCTTCTCTTTTTATACTAACTCCTAATCAAACTCATTTCTTTAGTCCGTTAGATCAATAGCAAAATCTATACTATATCTACTAATAACGTGTTAGTGGGAATCGGTACTGATGGCTGCCATTGTGAAAGTTCAAACGGTAAAAAGGGCAGTTACCCATGCTACAGGCGTTCAATCATGCAGCAATGAAAAAATATCACCATCAGTCAGATGTCTCGATTCTTTACTATTTAAGCTAATACCGAATTGAAATGATATAGGGTAGGATCTTAATTTATTAAACAGCTATAACATTGACATCACACGGTTTCTGCCTTGCTCTTTTGCCACATAGAGAGCTGCGTCAGCTCGTTTGAACACGTCGTCGATATCGATGTCTTCCACCTTAAATAAGGTCACACCGAAAGAACTGGTGATGTGCCCAACATTGTTAAAGTGATATGTTGCAATTAAATGCCTTAGTCGCTCGGCTAATTCAATCGCGGCATTTAAATTAATGTTCGGGCATACGATGAGAAACTCTTCGCCTCCCCAGCGGCCTATACAATCGGAGGTTCGACAATTATTCTTGAGAATATGGCTAATACTTCTCAATACGTCATCGCCAGTTAAATGGCCAAAGTTATCATTAATTGATTTGAAATGGTCAATATCTAGAATAATGATCGCTGATTGCTGTTTGTATATTTTAGCTCGTTCAATTTCCGCTTTCGCCACTTCATCAAGGTGAGTTCGGTTGTACAAATCCGTTAATGGATCCGTGTGAGCTAGATATTCAGCCCGTTTTTTATCGGTAATTTCTTGGCTTATTTCTGAATAGCCAATTTTAACATTAGATTCATCAAATATTGGGCTGTAGTGAGATTTTAACCAATATTCTCGCCCTTGTTTGCTGCGGTTTTTTACTTCGCCAGACCATGATTTATCTGCATTTAAGTTCAACCATAAGGTCTCATAATAGGATTTAGGCGTGTCAGGGTGTGCAACTAAGCGATGTTTGTGGCCGATTAGTTCTTCTTTGGTATATCCGGTTAAGCGGCAAAAGGCGAGGGAGACTTCGGTAATAATGCCATTAAGATCCGTCGTTGAAGATATGATGTTGTTATCAATCAGTTTTAAATAGCGTCCTTTTTCATTCTCCATTCGGCACCTATCAGTAATATCTAAGTTAGTGCCGATTAACATGATGTTCTCACCATGATCATCAAAGAAAGGTTTCGCTGTCGCTTGAATGGTGCGAATAGAGCCGTTAGAAATTTTGATAGAAAATGTGGTTTGGAAATTGTGATTATTTCTTATGGCACTTTCTAGTTCGGAGACTGCTCGCTCTCGATCAACATCAATCAGCTTTTCTCGCCAATCATCGAAACTCAAAACATTGTCTACGTCGTAAATGGCAAACATTTTTTCATCCCAAACCATGTCTCCATTCGCTGGGTTCCATTGCCAAATTCCCATATTGGCGGATTGTGCGGCAATTTTTAACTTCATCGCGGAGAGTTCTCGCTCTCTTTTCATCTTGTTGAGCGAGGTGACATCTTTAACGGTCGCATAGATCATCTGTTCGTTATCAAGCTGAATGAGCCGAGCACTGATGAGCGCATCATAGGTAGAACCATCTTGCCGTAAATGTTTGGTTTCAAATAAAGTGATGTTGTCCTCAGAGAGTTCGTCGAGTAAGTTATCAAGCTCAGAAGGGGACAATTTACAATCCCAGTCCAAAATCTTTAGTTGTTTCATTCGTTCATAAGGGTATCCCAACATCTGAGAAGCCATCTCGCTAAATAAGCGAATATTCCCATTCATATCAATTATTTGAACTCCATCTGGAGAGAGTTCAATCAAACGCTGAAAGGTTTTCTTGCTTTTTAATAGCTGAGATTCGTTAGCCTTTAGCTTTTGTAGAGTGGGTAAAAAAATCGCAATAAACTCGATTAGAACAGTACATAAGGTGCCAAAGACTATCCAAAGCTCGCGTTGTTGGACTTTGAAAGTAAGGTCTTGCGCTTTGTTTTGAATTGCACTAACCGCCACATCTAATTTACCAAGTAACTTAGAGGAATGACTTGCTATTTCTTTTATATAACTGGCCTGTTCGGAAATGTCCGGGACTGTAGATGCGAGCGTAATATAGTTTTTAACACTCTGATCGATTGAGTAGGGAGGAGAATAATAGATATCAAGAATATCGCTATCGTGGATCTGCGCCAAAAGATACTCGTGGTTTTTTAAGAGGTCGTTAATTGAATCTTGTTTTTGTTGTAACAAACGAGCACGTTCATCTCCTTCACTATGAACTAACAAGGTAGTGCTTAAAGCGATTTTTTGAGACAGCATTCTTTGTTTGCCACTGGTATTAATCATCTCAGACAGTTGGTATTGCCTATCAATTTGGTCACGTACCGTCACGTAGCCTAATACAACCCAGCCGGTAAGGGATATTAATATCAATGTATAAAAGGAGGACACGCGATTCAAAACTAGCCCTTTAAATGAAAGAGTTATGTAATAATCATAGTCAAAACTAGGTATCAAGCTTTGTTTTTGTCGATCCAAAATTCATTTTTGTGGAGAGCGTTATCAAATCGGTCAGCAGACATGTTTTGATAGATTTGAACAGATTTTCATAAGGTTAATTTGCTTAACCATTCTCAAAAGTGGAGCAAAATACAGGATTATGCGCTTTTAGATCAGGATTGCTAGGGATATAGACTAATATTTTATGAGGATAAAATATTAGTGAAAAAGAAAGGACATAAGTCTTGAAGCATAAGCTTTATAATCGTTTCTCACTTTTTCTGCTTAGCTATTTGACCTTATCTCTTATCGTAGGTTTGCTTTCAATATCTTACTATCGTATTGATGGTGAACATCAGATGAGGCTAGTAGAAAAGCAAGAGGATGCCTCAGTCGCATTGCAGCAAGTCATCATCAATAGTGAAATGAAATCGATTATCTCTGACCTTATTTCATTGTCGAATGTTCCCTATCCAGTAGGGCGTCAAAGTGCTTACAGTGAGGATATGCTCCTTGTTAAGCAATTTTTCTTGCGCCTCATCCAACAAAATAGCCACTACCAGAGTATTAAATTTATTGATTTGAATGGTAACCCCATGACGCAGGGAGCTATCAGCGAGTTTGGTGTACCAGTATTTAATTTTATTTCGAATGTGACTCTCGATACAGCAGTTGAGCGTCAACTATTTGATAAAACAATTAATTTGTCTCGTTCTCATCTCTATATATCCGCGATTTCGTTTCTCTCATTTGATAAAAGAACCAACAGAAGACCTGCCGCTATCACTCAATTTGCTACTTCGGTATTTACTCGCGCAGGTCTGAAAAGTGGTGTGGTTGTGATAAGTATTTTTATGTCAGATGTGTTTAAACAATTATCTGAAGTTGATGTACACGGTGTAGGGCGCCATATTTTTGCGGATGCTCAGGGAGTGGTGATTGTTTCTCAAAATAAAGGGGAAAATTGGCGTTTCAATCTAGCTGAAGGAGAACGAACATCAATAGCAGATAGGTATCCGCTCAGTAGTGATTACATACTTAATAATGATAAGGGCCAGAAGCTAACAACAGAAGGATTAATTAGCTTTGTTACATTACGACCTTTTGAAAAAAATATGTCGATTAGCTCTGATTCTTTTGATGGGCGGGCCAAAAACACCAGTGAGTATATATGGAAAGCCGTTAGCTTTATTCCGGCAGCTTCGCTAGAAAAACTGGTGCACCCAAACGCCAAGCTCTACGTGTTAGCCAATGTTATATTACTGATCGTGATGGCTGTGATTAGCGCCGTTATCGCTGAAATAAGCGTTAAGCGCATACATATTGCGCAGCGATTGAAAGAAGAGCGGCAAAACTTTAAGGCCATAGCCGATTTCACCTACGATTGGGAAACATGGAAAACACCAGATGGCAGTTATAACTATGTTTCACCATCGTGTGAACGTATTTCTGGTTACTGCGCAGAAGATTTTATTGAGCATCCTGAGCTATTTTTTCAGATTATTCATTCTTCCGATCGGCCAAAAGTGAAATCGGCAATCCGAGCATCTGAACAGCAGCGAGAATTTGTCCATGTCGATTTTCGTATTCTTAGACGTGATGGCACTGAGAGGTGGATAAGCCATACAGGAAAGCCTGTATTTAACAAAGAACAACAATTCTTAGGGTGGCGTGCAAGTAATTCGGATATCACTGAAAGGAAGCATATTGAGCTGCAAATGTCTGAACTAGCGATGCATGATCAACTCACCGGATTACCTAATCGAAAACTGCTTTATGAGCACTGTCAGCATATTTTGGCCCAGGCTATTCGAGAAAGTCATAAGGTAGCACTACTGTTCATCGATTTAGATAACTTTAAATCGGTGAATGATATTTTAGGGCATGCCATCGGTGATGAATTTCTGCAACAGGTAGCGAATGCTATGAAAGACAATATTAGAGCTGAAGACATCGTATCAAGGGTTGGGGGGGATGAATTTATTGCTGTGTTCCCTAGAGTAGACAATCTTGCTGTTGCGAAAGAGTTGGCGAACAAGTTGAAAATGAGCATTAACGAATTAGCTCAATCAATTGACATAGAGGGAGAAAAAGTGAGTGCAAGTATTGGTATTGCGTTGTTTCCTGATCAAGCTACGACAATTGAAGAGATGGTGATTGTTGCAGATAAAAACATGTATAAGGCGAAGCGAGGGGGGAAAAATGCAGTATGTACGTCTGGTCAATAGTCCAAAACTGGTTATTGTCGATGTTGTCTACCAAATCCTAATCTTGCTTACATCGAAAATAGCCCTTTGCTCACTTCCAAACAAGTAATCCACTTTAATTCTCAGTAGGTTATCGTCATCAAGTTGTTCGCCCGTTTGATGGGGAAACTCTATCTTGTCTAGGTATATTCTCTGTGATGTACAAACTATCGAAAATAAAAGTGTGATTGCGCCTCGATATTTAAGATACGTACCGTAAAGATTCGAAATTCCCGAAGGTCTTATTAAGTGATTGGTCACATAATAGAACGAAGATTTCCTCAAAATATGAGGAGTGTGAATCAATATTCAATTACTGAGTTGTTATTCACTTAGACTCGATAACGAAATAAGCAGTATTAACGTTCTAACTGATAGAGGGCGTCGATATGTTAAACCACATTAATCGAGAAAAAATTTCGATAAAAGAACCAGTTAAACTAAATCCTATGGTGTTTGATTGGGCAACGTTTATTGCTTTCACCATCACTTTTTGCATTATGGAATTGGCCACTCCACTGACCAGTAATTTAGGGGATGGAATGCTCTTTTTTATGGTCGGTGTTTTAGTCAGTTCATACGGTATTTTGCCACTATTTGAGAATGCTCAAAGGCAGTATCCTCGACAATCTGTCCTTTGGTTGATCTGCGATATCGTGGTTATCGTAGGGGTGACCTTTGGGGCCTATTATCTCTGTTTTTCTCATTACAACATTCTTGATTTTATGATGTAAAAAAAGTGATCCAACGAACGTGGATCACTGAGTTGTAAAATGAATTTAGAGTGTACTTGTAACTTGTACTTTGTACTTAAAAGTTATGTTGTACGCTCAGTGTAAAATTCATCGGGTCGCCGTAGTTGTAGCCATCGGCGTAAACAGAGCTGTAATATGTTTTATCAAACAAGTTGTTGATATTAAGTTGGATATTCGTTTTTTTCGTAATATCGTAACGGCTCATTAAGTTGACGACTGCGTAGTTAGACTGCTCGGTACGATTACCGCTGGTATCATCTTGGTAGATTTTGCTTTGCCAGTTTACGCCCCCGCCCACGGTCAGTTCAGGTAATAGAGAAACAAAGTTGTAGGTGGTAAATACCTTAAATTGTTTTTTAGGGTAGGTGGTACTTACATCATCGCCATTGGTATCATGTGCTTTATATTGAGTATAACCAGCGCTGATTTTTAAGCCCTCAGTAATCTGACCTGTTGCTTCTAACTCAAAGCCTTTACTCGTCATATCTTTTTCTTCGTAGATGTAATTGCCGCTTGAAGTATAGCTTCCTGTGGCTTCGGCATAGTTATCTTGCTCAGTTCTAAATAGCGCAATTGTCGTGTGCAATGTGTTATCTAATAATGCACTTTTTAGACCTACTTCGTAGTTATGACCTTCTAGAGGTGAAACTAGGTTATCGTCGGCGTCGTATTTATCTTGAGGGCTAAATATCTCTGCGTAGCTGACATAAGCACGATGTTGTGGGGTGATATCGTAAAGTAATCCAGTGTAAGAGGTAACTTTACCATCTTTACCATAGTCAGATGTTCCCAAACCATCTCGGTTCCAGTTTGATACACGACCACCAATAATCCATTTTAAATCTTCAGTGAGGTGGAAGCGCGCTGCAGCGTAGAAACCAAATTCACGGGTTGTGTAGTCTGCCGTCAGGGATGGATTGGCAAATGTTGTTGCATAATCGCCGTCATAATCGTACAGGCTTTGACCAAATTCAGAGCCGCTCGCACCGTAACCGTAATAACGTTTTAAGGTTTGTTCGCTGTAGAGCAGGCCAGTTACAAACTCGTGAGTCTGTCCTAGCAACTGGAAATCGCCATTTAACTGCATATCATAACTATCGATGTTATTTTCTGAACGACTTTTTAGTGCATAAGTCCCTAATGAGGCGCCTTCATCAGAGGTATCAACAATACCGCCGACATAGAGAAGTTGGCTATGTTGCTTATATTGGGTGTGGTTATAATCAGCTTTAAACAGCCAACCGTTATCTAAGTGGTGTTCTAAGTTAGTAAAGTAATAGGTTGAATCCGTATTGTAGTAACTCCAATTTGCCGCCATTGATTTTGAGCGGCTCCAATCAATTTTGTTACCATCTGAGTCAAAAGCGTTGAGTCCACCCCAAGTTGCACCTGGCGCATTATTGTTTTGCATACCAGCACCAACGCGGATCAGAGTATCCTCGGTTATATCGGCATCGACAACACCATACAGCACGCTGGTTTCTTTACTGTAGCGGTCCATAAAGGAATTGTTTTTATGATATTTAGCAACAACGCGGCCGCGAACTGTACCTTCTTCATTTAATCCATTCGATAAATCGGTACTCAGTTCACGTTGATCCCAACTGCCGGTTTTTACGTTCACGTAGCCAGTGAAGTCTGAGCTATCAGCATGCTTTCGCGAAAAGTTGATGGCAGCGGCAGGGTTGCCGGCGCCAGTCATCAAACCGGTTGCCCCACGCACAACTTCAATACGGTTGTAGGTAGAAAGATCAATAATGGATTGACCAATTGAACCACCGAGATCGCCTAATGGTTGCGGCACGCTATCGACCATATAGTTACTGACTTCAAAACCACGAGAAATAAAGGTATTTCGCTCAGTATCGGCAGGAATCGTCGACAGACCAATGGAGTTATCAACAACATCTTTGATGGTATTTAAGTTTTGATCTTGTATACGCTGCTCTGTCATTACGCTAACGGATTGTGGAATCTCATTATCTCGTAACCCTAAACCGACGGCACTATCGACCGGTTCGTCTGCAGTATATTGACCAGTGACGACGATGGTATCTTGCGCTTTATCGTCATTACTGGGTGTTGAATCATTGGCAAGGGCATACTGATTCATCGATACTGTAGTTACGATGCTTAAACACAACCCTTTGATAATTATTTTATTTTTATTCATGATGCACGTCTTTATTTTTAATTTTTACGTTTGTTAAAGGTGAATCCCACTGCGAATTCATTAGAAATACGATTTATTTCTGGGGGGAGGTGAATTCTTATATAATGGAGCATTCTACTTGGAAGATGATAATGCTTCCTATTTGTAATTAATGTAATTGATAAATAGTTATCAACCGATGCCGTTTTGGAAGTGCCCTAATGGAATTACGCCACCTAAAATATTTTTTGGCTGTTGCTGAAACTCAAAATATTCGTCTCGCTGCGAAAAAAGTGCATGTTACACAACCTGCGATATCAAAAAAAATCAAAGAGCTAGAGACAGAATTAGGTGTACAGTTATTTGATCGTTTGCCCAAAGGGTTATCGTTAAATAAAGCTGGCGAGATTTATCAGAAAAGGCTAGGGCCAATTATGGTTCAGATTGCCGAAGCTAATGCGAAAGTACGACAGTTTGCGAATACGGAATATGGCTCGTTAGGGCTTGGTGCTCCTGATTTTTTACTGTGGGGAGGTGAAGTGACACAAGTGATGAATCAATTTCGTAGCAGTAACGATAAAGTGGAACTGGAGATGTTTTCTGACAGCCCCGCGGTATTGCTCAAACGCCTAGAACTTGATCAAATTGATGGTACATTTATTTATTCATTCAGCCCACTTCCTAGTGAATATGAGGCCAAAGAAGTGGCACGTGATCGGTTAGTTCTCGCTTATCCAGTCAGTTGGAGCAGTAAGGTCTCTTCATCCATGAGTATCGATGATCTTAACCAACTACCAGCCGTGCGTTTTGCCAGAAGTGCGGATCCGCAATATTTTGAGTGGCAGGAAATGGTGTTGCATCAGTTAGGTTGGCTACCTAGTAACGTTCAATGGGCGCATGGTGAAGGAACTATGTTGGGATTGGTGGCGGCACAAGCCGGTATTGCGTTGGTGAATGAACGACATGCTTCTCGGCCTTCTCCATTAGTTGAGTTTATGCCATTAGATAATCTCACAAAGACAATCACGCTCAATTTTGTTTATAAAAAATCGGCTGACAATCCAGCTCTTAACTCATTTTTAACGTTATTGCTGGCGCGTCATTCCAATTAGATTTTGTTATACTGCCTAGTGGTGCCGTTTAAATAATAGCGGCATGCTACCTCTGGTCTATTCTCTTATTATCAAGCCTTTCTTAATATTTGTCTTTTAAGATTATGATATAAAAAGACTTTTTTAATAAAATTAGCTAATTTATTTTTATCTATTATAATATACGATATAAGTATGATTACCTGGCTACTATCATTTATAAAATTTATAGGTTGTTATTTTCGATTACGATTCATGCAGTTGACTGGTTTATTTGTTACAAATATTAACATTTAGATGTTTTTGCTATATCATTTAATAACTCGTTAACAAAAAGTGACGATAATTAATGTGATGTAATTATTGTTAATTAACTTTTTGATGACCATTTTTAACATTAAAGTGTCAGAGTGAGCTATGTATAACAAAAAATCTCCAGCGTTGAGTGACTTACAAGTCGCGAGACGTAAGGTGCTAAAAGGTGCGGCTTCGTTAGGCGTTGTATCTTTAGTCTCTGCTGTTCCTGTGAAAGTAATAGCAAGCCCCTTGAATGTGACGCACGATAATGTGTTCGTCACTGTGTCTAAAATATTAACGGGTCGTAGCGACCTATTACCTATTCTTCATGATCGTTTTTATGAAGCGTTAAGTCACCAAATTCCACAATTTGATTCAGATCTAAATGCGTTAGCGAAGGAGATCGCAGCGCTGCCACCAACGAAAATTGAATCCTCTTTAACACCACATTCTTTAACCACAGCCAAAGCTATTCTCTCTGCTTGGTATACAGGTATTGTTGGTCAAGGTGTGAATGCCAAAGTGATTACGTATCGGCATGCTCTGGAATTTGAAGCTGTAGATGATGTATTGCAGATTCGTTCTTATTGTCCAAATAAACCTGGCTACTGGGCCGCTAAACCTGTGGAGAAAAAAGCATAATGACCACGATTAAAAAAGCCGATTACGTTATTGTGGGTTCCGGTGTTGCTGGTGGCCTAGTTGCCAACGAATTGGCGCGCGCAGGTAAAGATGTTCTGATTTTGGAGGCAGGGCCTCGCTATACCCGAGGTGAAATTGTTGAGCGTTTTCGTAATCAGCCCAATAAGATGGACTTCATGGCGCCGTACCCATCAACGCCATATGCGCCTCACCCTGAAATGAATCCAGATAACGGTTACTTGATCCAAAAAGGTGAGCAAGCTTACGATGCACAATATATTCGTGCTGTCGGGGGAACAACGTGGCATTGGGCGGCATCTGCTTGGCGTTTTATTCCTAGTGATTTTAAATTGAAATCCATATATGGCGTAGGGCGTGATTGGCCTTTGGAATATAAAGACTTAGAGTCTTGGTATCAGCGAGCAGAAGAAGAGCTCGGCGTTTGGGGGCCAAGTGATGAGGAGTTAGGTTCACCACGTTCTAAACCTTACCCAATGTCACCATTACCTATTTCGTACAACGAAAAAACGATCAAAGACCGATTAAACAATAATGGCTTCTATGTTGTTACCGAGCCTGTTGCTCGTAACAGCCGTCCTTATGATGATCGACCAACATGTTGTGGTAACAATAATTGCATGCCAATTTGTCCAATTGGGGCGATGTATAACGGCATTACTCATGTGGAGAAAGCCGAAGCGGCTGGTGCTCGGATTATCGATAAGGCTGTGGTCTATAAGATAGAAAAAGGCGCGGATAACCGTATCGTAGCTGTGCATTATAAAACGCCCGAAGGTGAATCGGTAAAAGTAGAAGGTAAGTACTTTGTGCTGGCTGCGAACGGCATTGAAACACCAAAACTTATGTTAATGTCTGATGTGGGTAATAGCTCAGATATGGTTGGTCGAAATCTGATGGACCACCCCGGAACAGGCATCCGCTTTTTTGCTAATGAAAAGCTGTGGCCTGGCCGTGGCGCTCAAGAAATGACGTCTATTATTGGCTGGCGTGACGGTGACTTTCGTTCTGATTATGCTGGTAAGAAAATTCATTTATCCAACTTATCGCGCACGGATCAAATGACCCAAGAGATCCTAGCGGAAGATACGTTCTTGATTGGTTCACATCTTGATGGAGAAATCCGCGACCGTGCTTCGCGTTACGTGCAATTTGACAGTTTTCATGAGCTGTTACCACATCCAGAAAACCGTATTATTCCAAGCAGTAATGGTAAAGACGCATTAGGGATCGCTAAGCCGGAGTTTTATTATGCCATTGACGATTACGTAAAACGCAGCGCGGTGCATACTCGAGAAGCTTATACCAAAATTGCTAAGTTAATGGGCGCTACAGACGTTCAATATAGTGATTCATTTGCTAACAACCAACATATTTGTGGCACAGTCATTATGGGGGATGACCCCAAAGATAGCGTTGTAGATAAAAACTGTCGTACTCATGATCACCACAACCTGTTTATTGCCAGCTCTGGCACTATGCCAACTGTCGGCACGGTCAACTGTACCTTAACGATTGCAGCATTATCACTACGTATTGCTGATACGCTAATGAAGGAGGCATGATCATGAAAGTAAAACACTATTTAATGATTGTGGTTCTTTTGGGATTAGCAGTCGTGGGCGCGATTGTCTCTGGTGTTTTGGCACCTAAAACGGTAAATCCACCTAAGATTGAACAACTCAGCACTACCAAGGTGCCGAAGGGAATGTCTCGCGGTGAGTACATCGCTAAAATGTCTGATTGTACCGCGTGTCATACGACGCAAACAGATAAGCCGTTTGCAGGTGGGTTGGCCATGCCATTACCAATGGGCACTCTGTATTCCACTAACATCACTCCAGATAAAGAGACTGGGATTGGTCGTTACACATTGGCGGATTTTCGTCGCGTTCTTCGTGAAGGGATTCGTAAAGATGGCAGTCGCCTTTACCCAGCGATGCCTTATACGGAATACACTAAGTTATCCGATGCCGATATCGAATCTTTATATGATTACTTTATGAACCAAATTAAACCGGTGCATCAAGCAAATAGAGAGAATGATATTCCGGCTATTATGTCGATGCGCTGGCCACTGGCTTTGTGGAATTGGATGTTCCATAAACAAGGGGCATATCGAGTGAAACCAGATGAAAGTGCGCAGTGGAATCGCGGTGCTTATTTAGTGCAGGGGGCAACCCACTGCGGTACTTGCCATACACCACGGGGTTTGGCAATGCAGTCGTTAGCTAGCGATGAGACAGAGCATTCATTTCTTGCGGGATCAGATCTGGGTGGTTGGCACGCGTTTAACATCACCAGTGATGAGACGGCTGGCATTGGTAAGTGGAGTCAGGCTGAAATCGTACAATATTTAAAAACTGGCTCTGTACCGGGTAAGGCACAAGCCGCCGGTCCAATGGCAGAAGCGGTTGAGCATAGTTTTCAGTATCTTACGGATAGTGATCTCAACTCTATTGCGACGTACCTGCGATCAGTCACGCCATTTAATGATGACAAAAATAAACCGTCACGATTTGAACAAGGTCAGCCGGTTTCTCAAGATCTGAAACTGCGCGGTGTTCCTGTTGATGTTGCGAGTAAAAAAATGCCAGGAGCTTCACTTTACATGGGCAACTGTAGTGTATGCCATGATGCTGATGGTAGCGGCTCACCGGATGGTTATTATCCATCGCTTTACCATAATAGCGTCATCGGTAGCGAACATACTGGCAACTTAATTCAGGTTATTTTGCATGGCGTCAAGCGTCACACTGCTTCTGGTGATGTAATGATGCCAGCGTTTGGTCAACACTTAAGTGATAAAGAAGTGGCAACACTTGTGAATTTCTTAACCAAAACGTATGGAGCAAAAGACGCCAATATCTCAGCATCCGATGTGAAGGCTCTGAGAGTGAGTGAATAACACTTAATAAAAGTATTTTATAACGCCAAAGTGAGGTCATATGACCTCACTTTTTTATATGTACGTAATCAAGCATAATGGTACCAATTTCGACGATTCAGCCATGGATATAGGCTGAGACACAATTACAATAAGGAGTAAATCATGGCAAGTTTTGGATTTTTGGGCCTAGGTATTATGGGCAAAGCCATGGCTATAAATTTGGTAAAAGCGGGATTTGACGTCACTGTTTGGAATCGTAATCCAGAAAAATGTGCAGAACTTATCGCTTTAGGGGCTAAACATGGCGATTCGCCTAAAGAAGTCGCCGCTACCTGTGATATCACATTTGCTATGGTTTCCGATCCAGCGGCAGCTTTGGCGATTTGTCAGGGTGAAGATGGTGTTGCCGCTGGTATTGGTCATCAACGCGGTTATGTTGATATGTCGACAGTGGACGCCGCAACCTCACAAGAGATTGGCAACGCTGTGACTCAAGCTGGAGGTCGCTTTTTAGAAGCGCCTGTATCGGGAACGAAAAAACCAGCTGAAGATGGTACCTTAGTTATCTTAGCGGCAGGTGATCAATCTTTGTATCAACAAGCGGTGCCCGCTTTTGAAGTGATGGGGAAAATGTCGCCGTATCTTGGCGAAGTGGGACAAGGTGCCAACATGAAGTTGGTTGTGAATATGATGATGGGGGGCATGCTGAGTATTTTTAGTGAAGGTATGTCGCTTGGGATGAAATCTGGATTAGAGGGTGAAAAAATCTTAGAAGTATTAAGCGCTGGTGCCATGGCCAACCCTATGTTTGCCATCAAAGGGGCGATGATGCTTGCAGAGGATTACACGACAAGTTTCCCATTAAAACATATGCAAAAAGATTTGCGTTTGGCTGTTGAGTTAGGAGATAAATTAGCCCATCCGATGCCAACAGCAGCAGCAACTAATGAGGCATTTAAACTGGCTCGCAAAGAGGGGTATGCTGACGAAGATATTGCTGCGCTGTATAAAGTTATGAAATAAGCGCGCATCATCGTTGCCCAGTATTACTTAATAAGCTCAAGTTTTTTACTTGAGCTTTTTTGTGCGTGTTAATCACTCACTCACCCGTTTAGTGTGTTGTGCAGAACCTGTCAGTCCTAATATTAAAGATATTGATAAATATAATGTTTATCCTTAATAAAGATGTGGTGTTTATCGGTTGTTACATCAGCTATGCTTAATATTCACGAAACATTAAATTCTTTCATTTGCAGTGATATTTCGCCGAAGAGGAACAATGAAAGCCGTTAATTTGCGGTTTTTGGAGTATATATGGACGCAATTATTAATTTTTATTCCACACATCAGATTATCATCATGGATACTCTGAAAAACTTGCTGCTTGCAGTCATGGTGCTCGTCTTATCCATCGTGATTTCTAAGCTAATACGCAAAGCTGTCTTTGCTAGTATCATGAAAATCAGCAACAGTGATGAAATCGTGTCACGCCTATTTTCGAAAGTGACCTCGTATGCCATTTATTTAATCGCGATTGTGATCATTTTGGATTTGTTTGGGGTGAACACAACGAGTTTAGTGGCATTGGTCGGTGCGACAGGTTTAGCGATTGGTTTAGCGTTGAAAGACACCCTAAGTAATATCGCTGCAGGGATTATGCTGTTGATCCTTAAGCCGATCAAAAAGGGCGAATTCGTTGAGTTTAGCGGTTTGTCTGGCAGCGTAAAAGATATCGGTTTGTTTACGACGATTCTGGAAACCGGCGATGGTTTATTTATTTCTAGTCCAAACCGGATTGTATGGGGCGCGACGATTAAAAACTACAGCCGTAACAGCCGTCGCCGTATGGATATTACGGTCGGCATTTCTTATGATGATTCAATTGAAGTGGGGCTCAATGTGCTCAAGGAGTTGGCCTTAAGCCACGAAGCAGTATTACAAGATCCCGCACCTAAGGTACTCGTGCAGATGTTGGCTGATAGCTCAGTGAATCTTCAGTTACGTGCATGGTGCCCGATTGATACCTACTGGGATACATACTGGAGTATTCAACGTCAAATTAAGCCTAAGATCGAAGAGGCGGGGTTAAGTATTCCTTATCCACAGCGTGATCTACACCTTACGGTGACTAATAAAGATGGGATGCCATCATTGTAAGAACACGCTAATTAAGCCTTAAATGAAAGCGCCACTTCGTTTTGAAGTGGCGCTTTTTGTTGAAGAACAGTCATCAGCTTTGTGGCGAGTTTGTTGGCGGCGCTGATGACAATGGCTGCTGAGCAGTGTCTTGAGTGGTTTGAGGTGTAGATTTTTCCTCTTCATCCGATGGGCCATCTGTCACACGCATGGCACAGAATGCAATCACAAAATACGCAAATGTAAGCGCAATGGCGGTGTAGAAGTAATCTTGTTGCATGGTTTTTAATGCTTCACCACTCGGTGCTAAGCACACTAAACGCACGGCTAAAACGACCATAAAGATTAAGATGGCACCAGCACCGACCAGTAATACCTTGGCGATATTTGCCGTATGAGCATCTGATGGATCTTCCTCTTCATCGTCACTGTTCGCGTTTTCTGCAAGGCGTTTTTGCTCAAAATTAATCAATACTTGTTCTTTCTCTTCTTGACGAGTTTCATGTGTAGGCCACGAGTCTTTTGCGCCCATGAGGCTTGCAGCAATAGGATATAGAATTAAGGCGATTAAATATTCGGGCAAGAATATGTAGTAAAAGCTGATTGCGTTAGTCACAACCATCGTAACTGCAAAGGCTAGAGCAATCCCCCACACTAAAAGGGCGGCAAGGTTGAGTTTTTGCCCCAAATAGCGTGACCAGTAGCGAGTTAATCCAAGTTTGGGGAGTAGGTAATGTTCTGCAATGGTGATTGCGCCAACTGGACTGAGCAAAATAGCGCCATAAACAGTTAACGGCATCACCGATTGTGCAACGAATGGGAAACAAGCTGCAACAGCAATGACAATGCCGATAATCGCTGTGACTTTACTGCGTGTCATGGATGGCATCAGTGCACTTGCAGCAAGGCCTGCACGGTATAAACAGGCATTCGCGGTGGTCCAGCCTGCGCAGATAACCGCCAGTAACCCCACATAACCGAGAGTGGCGAATGCAACATCAGCGGAGTCGAGATTAATGAGTGACTTACCGACTAATACCGCTGCACCTGCGCCCATTAGACCAGATGAAATCCAGCCAATATAGTGACCTAGGAACATACCAATACTCGAAAATACCCCATACCATTTACGATGTGCAAAACGGAAGGTCGCCATATCGATAAGACCTAAATGCACCATTGCACCATTTGCCCAAGCAAAGGCGGCCACTTCCCAAGTTGATATACCGGGATTGCCTTCTGGTGTTGTTCCAGTCCAGATAGAGTCACGAGCAACAGAAAGAAAATCGGAAAAACTCGATACTTCTGTGCTGCCATGAACATGCATCGCTAAGGTCGGAAGTGCGATGGCTGCACCGCAGATAAAGCAGGTGAGCATCCAAGGTGAGCAGATAGTGGCAAAGTTCGCCATTGCCTCAAAACCTCGCGCAGCAACAATCACCACAACGGCACTGAGCAAGAGGGTGACGATAATAAAGGCAATCGACGTTGGGTAGGCTTCTAATTGCACTGGCAAATCGAGAGCAAAGCGCACAGCATAAGCTGAGACGGTAATCATGGCGGCTGCGAGTGAACCATAGAAGAGCAGAATGGCACTGTTATAAATTTTGCTGAAGTGCGATCCAGTGATTTGTTCTAAATAACTAAACAGAGATCGCCGGGTTTCAACGGCAATGGGGGTTGTCACAATCATCCAACTGGCAACGGCAAGTAGATTACCAATTAAAAGGCCTAGTAACAGTTCCTTAGTTCCGACCCCCATGGTGACAAAGGTGACACCAATGACAAATTCAGTGGCAGCGATATGCTCTCCGCCAAATAAACCAGCGAAGTAACGCCAGCCCTTAACATGACGAGCTGCTGGGGGAATCGCGTTGCGCAGATAGCGACGCTTATGTTTGGGTAATTGTGGACCAGGTTGGTGATGTATTCGTTGTTGCTGACTCATTGATGCAGACTCCAAAAAAATGAGGTCGTAGCGTTCTACCTGCTATTCGTAATAGACGGAAGAGCTGGGTATTAAGTTAGGTACGTAGATACCGATGCGATACGACAAATCCTACTTTTATCGGGGTGCTGCTTCGGAAAGCTTAGAGGCTTTTCTCGTTACAGCTGATTACATATCAATCATAGACTTATTCAAAATAAGACATCTTTTTTAACATATCAATAGATATAAAGTTAAAAAGGAGCGTTGCCAGTTAACAAAAAAATTCATTATGAACAGTATCTTTGTGATGAGGACTGCATAAATATAGCAGAGCACGGACTATTTGTGAGACTGAGTCACGACCCAAGATAATGTCACTATACTGTCATTATCTCATTGTAGGGTGTGCCCGAAACAAGTTGTGGCATTGTACTAAACGCAATGCATTAGTCGTTTTTGGTGAAGGACGTTATGGCTAGAAAAATAGCAGATGCTGATAAAGAAATTATAAAATTACTCCAAAATCAGGGCTTAATAAGACAAGAAGCAGAAGCAGTATTAAAACGTGAAGTGTACCAACTAAGACCAGATGAAATTGCGATGGTCAAAAATTACGCCACCCACTTTGGTATTGCGAATCAAGATAAGTATATTCAGGAAATTTTGGAATTACGGCGCGAATTATTGTTAACTCGATTAGAGCCATAGATGACGCAAGCCGCAACCATTTAAATAGTTGAGGCTTGCTGATTTCTTATGCGTGACACTTCGCAGTTATATCAAGCTGTTTGTTATCTGCACTGGTCTGAATACCATATAGGCCGAGTAGAGAATGAAATAAATTATCGTGGGAGAGATTCTGAGTTGTCGCTAAGTTCTCTAAACACGATTTATTAATGTGTTTTTGCTGCGCATAGTTTTGTGGTATCCACACTAGCCATGGAACATGAGTCTGCTCAACAGGCGCGATTGAATATGGAGTGCCGTGCAAGTACAGGCCATTTTCGCCAAGCGATTCTCCGTGATCGGAAATGTAGGTCATCATCACATTGTACTGTTTAGAGGCTTGTTTCAGTTGTTCAATAACTTGCGATAGCACGTAGTCGGTATAAACCAACGTATTGTCATAGACGTTCTTAATCTCTTTATCGCTGCAATTTTCTATATCGCTACGGTCACATGCCGGTTGGAAAGGGGCATGACTTTTCGGGTAACGTTGCCAGTAGGTGGGGCCGTGACTACCAATAGTATGTAACACCAGTAATTTGTTTTTCGTGTCTTTGTTGATGAAGGTTTGTGCTTTTTTCAGCATGACCTCATCAAAACAAGTACTGCCGTTGCAATCGACATCTTTTAAAGAACCATCAATTCTCTGGTGAGGAAGATTATCCGCAACGCCTTTTGAACCCCCATCATTATCAAACCACATCAGTTCTACGCCAGCATGATTCATTACATTGAGTACGTTATCTTGGCTTCTGGCGCGTTCTTTATCGTAATTATCTCGGTTTAGGTTGGAGAACATACAAGGAACGGAAAGAGCTGTGTAGGTTCCGCATGATGACACATGTTTAAAAGAGATTAGCCCCATATCTTTGGTATAAGGATCGGTGTTACGTTGATAACCGTTTTGCGCAAAGTTCATCGCACGAGCAGTCTCACCAAGCACAACCACCATTAATGTCGGCTTACCATTGGCACTAGGCATTAACTTCGCATCTTCACCTTGGGGCTTATAAGGGTAGGTTTTGGCAAAATACGTTTTATCAAAGTAACGGACACCATTATAAATATGAGCAGGAATGATCATTTTATTCAGATATTTATTGTTACGTCCTACGGATGCGTAATTTTTGTAGTTGGTCGCCGCAATTAACAGGATTCCGACGATAGCAAGAACAACCAAGCCAACACGTGTGATGGCCGCTTTTTTCCATGAAGACTGAGGTTTGATTTTCACTAAAAAAACCAGAACGGTGGGGATAAGCCCCAGTATCAACATATAGCCAACAGAAGCGCTATTGAGATAAAACGCAGCTTCAGAGCTGTTAGTCTCAAATATACTTTCCATCATGGAACTATCAAATAATGTATGAAAGCTCATTTGGGCGTAAAGCGCTGCTGCCGACGTCAAAATCACGAACGCCATAAAGGGTTTAAAAAAGTATGGGATTGCAAAGACAGAAAAAATAATTGTAAAGCAAAAAATTAGGAACAGCGGCGCGGTGTAAGGGAACGACACGTCACTAACACTATGGCTTAATTCGAAAATTTTTTTTATCACCGGGTAATTCATTACCGTGCCAAAATAGAGTGCGAGGAGCACGATGAGCGATGGCATAGTCAGAGATATTCTTGGAATGCGAGTAACATTGATGTTCATCTATGTCATAACCTTTTTGATACTAGACAAGTTGAACTCAGTGTATTGAGCAAACCTTAAGATTGACTTAATACTTAGGGGACTTTCCCGTTATTTTAGTTGATTCGCTATCCTCAAGCGGCAGGTCTTTTTCGCCATTAAAAAAGGGCATGAGAATGCAGACTCATGCCCAACGCTTTTGTTCACCATGGCATAGATGAAATAGAAGCTTTAATTGGGGGCGACGTGGTCGTGTTGAGCGGATTCAGATCTTTTTCGCTCGCAATCGGCTCGGAAAAAGAGGAAACGGTTTGTGATTGAGTGGTGTCTTGTTTCACTCGCACAATATGATTTAAGACCAATTTAGGATCGAACGCTGCGATATCTGAAACAGTTAAACCGCGAGAACCGAGTAGACCATAGGTGGCAGGATCTGTATGTGAATAGAGCCCGATACAGGTTGCGCCAGCGCTATCCGCAAGATGCAAAGGCCCAGTATCGCAACTGATAAAACCGTCGACATGATAAAAAAATGCACTGAGTTCTCGAAGATCGGTTGAACGACAGTGACAGATATCGCCTTCTAATGGCTGACTAATTTCAGGGCCAAGTATTTCGACCCATGTGATCGGGTGAGCAGAAGTGCGATTGCAGCGTTCAATGATGGTTAGCCATTGCTCATCACTTAGACGTTTTTCTCCTCTAGCGCCGCGAAAAAACGCGATACAAAGTGATGATTTATCGACAATTGCAGCGCGAACGGATAACCCCAGTTCTAGTTCATTATCATTTAAGCCAAGGTGGTGATCTAGTGGGCAAAGAGGGATAGACCACATTTGAGCTAATAAACTCAATGGTTGCAAGGCTGCGTGACGATACAGAGTACTTTTGGGATACGTGTGCGTAAAACCGAATTGATAATGGCGGTGTTTAAAGGAGACTTTATTTACAGAACGGATAAACGCACATGTGAATGCATCTTGCGCAGATCCACATGGCATCAAGCACAAATCAAAACTTTGTTTTTTTAAACTCAATAGTTGGCGTAGAGATCTGAATGCACTACGAAATTTAAGATGAGTAAAGTAAAAATTATCCACTCCACAGTCTTGAAGCAGATCCTGTTGCCACTCATTTTTGCTTACTAAAGTAATGTTCGCCTCTGGCAATATTTCTCTGAGTTGTTTGAGAAATGGAATCAAAAAAACAGTATTTCCCAAACGGCTATTGTTTCTGACCACAACGACGCTTTTTACTGCAGCAGGTTTGATCAACATGGCGTGAGAAGGTTGAGCAAAAAAATAGCTCGTCATCTTACTTAATAGCGATAGCATCGTCTTTTTTCGTTGCTTATCAAAGCGACGTAACACGGTTTTAAAAGTCAAAAATGAGTCGAGGTTTAATTTATACATACTGCAAGCTCTTTGCTATGTGTCTAAGGCATCGATATTAGATACTGAGAGTTAAGATTTACTTAAGAGAGTGATCAAATGAAAATTTTTGGTCGATTTCCTAGTATTTAATAAACGCTATGATTATTAAGAGTTTCTTAAGTAATACTGTGTAATTTATCCATCCATCTTCGCTTAGCAGAGCGTGAACAATATTGAGCATAAAATTAAGGGTTGCTCGTAATGAAACCAGGAAATACAGGGATTAAACGAGTCGTAAAAGCGGCGTATTTTTCTTATTTAGGAATAAAAGCTGCTTGGGTACATGAAGCGGCATTTCGTCAGGAGTCTCTGGCGTTTGTGGTGTGCACTATTATTGCGTTGATGACGAATGAATCAGTGACGTATAAGATCTTGATGGTTGGTGTTATGGTCTTGGTGTTGATCGTTGAATTACTGAACTCAGCAGTTGAAGCGGCTATCGATAGAATAGGACCTGAGCATCATGAGTTAAGCGGTCGTGCGAAAGATTTAGGTTCAGCTGCGGTGTTGATATCCATTTTATTCGCGATGGGTGTTTGGGGAGCGATTTTACTGGCGTAAAACTATCAATGTAACGCTCAAGTATGATTGAGCGTTAGTTTGACGTCATTTAATGTGGATCATTTGATAAATGGACGCGAGTGTCTTTTTCAGCTCTTCTTTAAGTTGCGTTTGATAACATGGATTACATTGAGTTTGTGCAATTAAATAGAGCAATTGAACGTAATCTTCATAAAGTTCAATGAGTGTTTGTTGGGTTTTACCATTGCGTTTCTGACAAGCAGAATCGATATCACTTGCATCAATTTTATATACCATATCAGGTACATAGCCGTTAGTAATATGTAAAACAATCTTACGGCTTAAGCTCGGATAGTCTTTGGCTACTTTTGGTAGTGCGATGTTTTGCATGATTCCCATCTTTGTCTCCCAACTACGCTTTCCATTGTTATGGATATCAACTTCAACTGAGTATGAGCTTAACGCCTTATTCTTAAGGTTTACTTAAATTTCGTTACTGCGGGCAACTTTTTGCTCGGTATGCATGGCATTATAGAGATATTTGCACATTTTCAGAGTAAAGATATGTATCTAAATATGTAAGCTTATTGATGCAAGGAGATATTAGGCACTTGCGCCGATGTTAACGGAATCTTATAAATGATATTGCAATTGTATGACTTTGTTTTCTATCATTTACTTATTCTATGTTTGGTGCCTAAATGGTGATCAAACTACATGTATATTTTCAACGTAGAATGACTCTATCTTTAAATCAGAGCTGTGCCTAAGAGCAAATACATTCTCGCAGCAACAGCCGCTTAAGGTCATTTGGGTATAGATACACATTAAATAGGATAAACAATGAAAAAATGGGCAATGTTGTTAATTGCAACAGTCACACTTGCTGGTTGTGAAGCCACCCAGCGGCAGAATGCAACAACAGGTGAAAATGAGACAAACTCTACCACTAAAGGTGCCGTGGTTGGCGCTGTTGTGGGTGCATTAACAGGCTTAGCAACGGGCGGTAATGCGACGGAACGTCGTCAGCACGCGTTAATCGGTGCAACTGGTGGTGCTGCAGTTGGCGCTGGCGTCGGTTACTACTTTGATCGTCAAGAAGCCCAATTGCGCAAATCTTTACTTGATTCAGGTGTTCAAGTTCAACGTGTCAACGATAGCCAGATTAAATTGGTCATGCAAAATGGTATTGGCTTTAATAGTGACTCTTACCACTTAGATTCAAGTATTTATAAATCATTGAACGGTGTAGCTAAAGTGTTAGTGGAGTATCCGAAAACCCGCTTGCGAATTAATGGTTATACCGATAGCACTGGCAGCCAATCTTATAACCAATCTTTATCTGAGCGTCGTGCAAATTCGGTCCGTGAATACCTGATTAATCAAAATGTTTCGCCTCAGCGTATCGGTATTTATGGTCATGGTGAGAATGCACCGTTATGCAGTAATGCTACAGCTCAAGGGCGAAAGTGTAATCGTCGAGTTGAAATTCAAATCACGCCAAATCAATAAATTTATGATGAGCACGCCCACGAACTTTGTATTCGTGGGCAAACGATCGTTGTCACCATGGATAATGAGGTGATAACAGAGAGTAACATGCTAAAAGACACCTAGAGAAAGTGGTGTTGCGCGCACTGACCAGTTGGACACTTAAGTAGTAACTCATAACCCATTTCGAAGTTAATGTTTTCAATACGAGCGAGTAGTCGTTGCAATTTAGGTAATGTCATATCCGAACGATGAGGAAAATTAGGAATAGCGTCTGATTTTAGCAACTTAAAAAAGTCATACTCTAAATCGGTTTCGTCATATTCACCCGACTGGCATTTCCTACAAATAGTTTGTTTATTTTTGGATGTAATGACTTCTAGCATTAAGAGTGTTGCGAACTTCTCACGAGCCTTTTCTACAGATGAGCTTTTTTTTCGCAAAGATATCATAGCGGACTCCTTAGCCAGTGGAGACCATTATGATCAATAAACATTATTTTCATGATATTACCGACGTTGTTTGTTCTCTACTATTCCTCATGGTTATAAATCACGAGTGATATAGAAAACAGATTGTTATATGTTTGGCTTTTTGATTGACTCTAAACATAGAGATATTTATGAAATCTAAGCCATATTGGAGTGTTTTATACGGTAACACAAAAATAATTCTGAAACAGTCAATATTGAGTGGTGATGGGACAAAAAATGTCTGGTCGGATCATGTTTTAGCAAATATTAATACAATGATTGTGTGGCTTATTAAGGTCTAAGGGACAATAATGCACAACAAAAATGGCCTATTCAAAACAGAATAGGCCATTTTTTGTCCGGGATGTCACTGATAAATGAGTCTGCTATGGTTTATTGGCTCTAGGTTCACTCATTAGACCTTTAATGAGTGACACGGTGGCGACCAACAATACAATCGTAAATGGAAAACCAGTGGCAACAGCCATCGATTGAGCAGCTGCTAGCCCCCCTCCGAGCATTAAGGCAATGGCGACCAAACCTTCAAACGTACACCAGAAAACTCGTTGTGGAGTTGGCGCATCCACTTTACCACCTGCAGCAATCGTATCGATAACCAAAGACCCTGAGTCTGAAGAGGTGATAAAGAACACCACTACCAAAACAATACCGACAAAAGATGTGATGGCATGCCAAGGCATGACCTCTAGCATTGAGAACAGTTTCAATGATAGCTCTGCGTTTTTGACCGCATCATAGCCATCATTGACATACTGGCTAATTGCTGTACCACCAAATGCAGTCATCCAGAACACACACACAATGGATGGGACGATCAATACGCAAGTAATAAACTCACGGACAGTACGGCCACGGGAAACTCGAGCGATAAACATGCCCACAAATGGTGACCATGAAATCCACCATGCCCAATAGAAGGCCGTCCACCCTTGCGAATAGTTAACGTCTTGACGCTCAAATGGCATCGATAGTGCAGGAATATATTCAACATAGTTAACGATATTGTTAACAAAGCCACTTAAAATGTCCCAGGTCGGGCCGACAATGACAATAAACATCAGCAACACTGCAGCCAAGAGCATGTTAACTTCAGACAGCAGTTTGACCCCACTGTCTAAGCCCGCTAATACTGAGGTGAGGGCCATGGCGGTGATACAAATGATAAGTACTATTTTGGTGGTATCGGTTAATGGGATATCAAATAAGAAGTTCAATCCAGTCGCCGCTTGCGAGGCGCCATAACCCAGTGAAGTTGCGAGCCCAAATACGGTCGCGACTACGGCTAAAATATCAATAATGTGACCAGTCCAGCCCCAAACCCTTTCACCAAACAGCGGGTAGAAAACCGAACGCATCGTAAGTGGCAGCCCTTTGTTAAAGGAGAATATTGCCAAGCCTAACGCTAATAATGCATAGATTGCCCACGGGTGTAATGCCCAATGGTAGATGGTTGCAGCCATGCCTAATGCTTCCGCTGCTTTGGTGTCGCCCAATGCTCCACCTAAAGGAGCCCAATCGGTTCGGACGCCATTTTCTACCGTTGTTCCGGCTAAGGCAGTGCTAAAGTGAGACATGGGTTCAGACACACCAAAGAACACCAATCCAATCCCCATCCCTGCAGCAAACAGCATGGCTAGCCAACCTGAATAGGAATAATCAGGAGTAGCATCGGTGCCACCAATGCGGACGCTTCCGAGCGGCGAGACAATCAGGCCTAAACAGACAATGACAAAAATGTTACCCGATAAAAGGAAGAACCAATCTAAGTGAGTGACTAACCAACCTTTTAGTGATGTAAAAATAGGTTCGACTTGCTCGCGAAATATCAATGTGGCAAACACGAAAATAACGATAGCAAGTCCTGAAATAGCAAAGACGCGGTTATGAATATCAAGCCCAAAGGGGCCAACAGACACCACCACATTATCTTGTCCCACGGTGTAATCGGTATCGATAGGGTTTGCTTTCCCACTTGGTTCTGGGATGCCACCATTATCGTTATTATCACTACTCATGAATTATTGCCCCTCTAAACAAATAATTAACAGAATTAAGAGTAGATGAGGACTCACTGTTTTTGTATTTTTTATACTGTAACGATGAACGAAATTGAGAAACTAGTTAGTTTGATCGAAAAATTTATGCAAATGATATCGAACAATATTTGGGCGTGGTCTAGGATTACTCTACCAAGTGGTACTTAAAAATAAGCCACAGATATCCCAATGACCTCAACAAATAGCACCTTGAGGTTACTTGGTTATACATTAACAAGGTCAGTTATCTATTGTTAGTCGCTTGAATTAAGCATGGAGACTGGACCTGTTTATGAATGAGCCTTTAGCAAACGGTATTGTTACATTGTCAGGTTTTTCTGCAGTAATGAACCCTGTCGGTGTCGAGTTTGACGGTAAAACTTGGGTGAGACGCGTATTATCAAGCGTTTTTAGTAACTTAGAACAACCTAGTTACTGTATCATTATCGACCGAACCGCTTCATTTAAAACCCTGTTGATTGATCAAATTAATCAACTCACCCAGTTTATTGTCCGCTTGCAGCAAAACGCGCAACAAAATAAAACGGCTGATCGCTATTTGCAAGAAAACACCGATTACCTAATAGGGTTATTGGTGTGTCATTTTGGTCTCGACTTTCTGCCCCATCCACACACGGATCTTAATGGTCTTAACATCAATTTAGAGCAATTACTGACTCAAGTGCACAGCAGTGCGGAACAAAGCCAAGATAAAGAGTGGTGTGAACGGATACAGGTGGTTTTTCGCTTGAGTTCGGGACAAGAAAGTCTCAAGCAGTATGTGTTGTTACCTGCCGATAATGCCTCGCAAGTTATCCAACGCTCTCTATTAACATACCAGCGCTATTTAGGGAAAGTGCAGCACTTCTGTCCGGTCTGTAATTTAATGTCGCAAATTCATTTTTTAATTGAAAGTCTCGACATGAAATCTGGACAGAAAAGCGTGACGGATGAACAGGTGAGAGACACGATTGAAATTATTATTGCGGTGATCATGATTGTTTCAGATTCCTTGCCTCGCTTTGAGCAACTTGACCATGCGATACGTTTGACCGTCAATTTAGATTGGATCGGGCAAAAAGTGGATGAGTTAATCGCTGAAGATGCGTTTGATTATCGAGCTAAACACGCTCGTTTTATGGCATATCTCCATAATGAGAATTGAGAATAAATTACTCCAAAGTAGCATGGGGCAATGCCACGAAGATGACTACATTGGAGAGCAGTTTAACGTTAGTGTTCAGCGTGAAAACTTAGAATTAAGAGTTTATATGTCGGTCATTTCACTTTATGTTGGGCCAGTAGGATAGCAGTTGTATGACAACACGATATCAATCTAGACGACTATTTAAAGCACGAATGGCGACTTACTTCGTGTATATAGTATTGGTCGCACTGTCTACTATCTTAGCCTATCAGGTGATGAGAAAAGATATTGAACGCCAAGTTAAACATAATATCAGTAATATTATTCAGCACATTGATTCCGTATTAGAACACGTAGATGAAGCCGCTCGTTATATCGGCCATTATTCGAACGTTCCCTGTTCTGGTGTACAAAGAATGATGACGATTAGAACGTTAAGCATTCCTAGTGGACTTTCGATGGAAGTAAAATGGAAAGATGGCTATTGCAACACTATTGATGGATTCAGCACGTTTCCTATCCACCCACAAAATACCGCGTCTTTGTTTGTCGATAAAGGCTTTATATCGACCAAAGCGCTCTATTATCGCATTGGAGATACGACTGCCGAACTCAATATCTATTACGTGTTAGACCAGCTCCAAATTCAACCAGACTATGTTCATTTTCATCTCGTAGCCGATGGGTTGGAATTACCTGCGAGTGATTTGGGGCAGGAAGGTATTGTTGATGGGATTAGTGTCAGATCCTCTTCTTATTCCTATGCCATCCATACCGATTATCAATGGACATTAATGATTTCGACCATAGCAACTGAGCTACTGCTAACGCTGCTGTTTTCAATCCTTGTGCCAGCCTTGATCTGTTATCAATTTTATAAATTTATTAGTCAGCCCAAATATCTGGCAAGAGAGTTACGCCATGCGATCAAACTAGGGCAACTCAAAGCCTATGTTCAACCTGTTGTGACTCATGATGGTAAGTTGAAAGGGGGCGAGGTGTTAGTTCGGTGGCATCATCCTAAAAAGGGGGTGATTGGCCCGTACGAATTTATTGATTTGCTGGAAAAAGCCCAATTAGCCTCAGGGTTATGTCATTCGTTATTTTCACAAGTGAGTGAACAGCTTAAAGGTTGTCTTGAACATATTGCGAATCCTTTGCATTTGTCATTTAACTTGTGTGGTCAGCAATTATTAAATCGCCGTATTGTTGATGACGCCCTGAGTTTTTATCGTGAGGTGCATAACCCTAACATTAAGCTTATTTTAGAGCTGACTGAGCGTGAACAGATTTTTGAAGATGAAAGAGTTAGAGATATCTATAACGATTTATACCGAGCGGGAGTTCGTTTTTCGATTGATGACTTTGGTACAGGTCACTCTAGTTTGATTTATTTGCAAATGTTTAAAATCAGTTATATCAAAATTGATAAACAATTTATCGATTTAATCGGCAAAGATACAACGTCAAATAATATCGTTAACAACTTGCTCGATTTATCTCGACGTTTAGAAATTCCCACCATTGCTGAGGGCATCGAGAACCAACAACAGAAAGAATACTTAGAAAAAAATGGCGTGGATTATTATCAGGGCTATTTGTTCAGTAAACCCATTGTCTTGAATGAATTTATTCAACAGTGGCTGTTAAACAGTGATAAAAAGTTTGTCTCTGAGCCTTAGATCTATTTTGTTGATCAGTAATTGCGATGTAGGTGGAGAATTACCGTCTACACTAATTAAACACCCTTCGGCATCGGTGTTGCTTTAAGCGCGACCTTTGGGTGGTACATCGAAAAATGTTAAGTACTTACGAGGCTCTCTTTATTATCAATTAGCTGGGATTTATTAACATATTTAGGGAGCGTCGATTTATTTTATTGATCATGCAGGAGTTATATGGAAGGCATCTCTGCAACTCAGTTTAAGTCAGCTGGTTCATTCTATTCCCGGTATCGTTTGGCATTGATCGTCTTTCTGGTAGGAATAATCGCTACTATTGTTGTTGATCAACTAATTATGTCTTCTAATCAAAACCACATTAAAGAATCGGTTGATGAGAAATTTGATCAGTTATATGCATCAGTCTCCGAACGCTTTAGCTTGTATCGCTATGGTTTGATGGAAGCACGCACTGCTATTTTGTCTGGTGGTGGTGTGGATGTAACGCGTGCAGAAATAAATCAGTTTGGTACCACATTAAACCTTGATGAATTTTTCCCTGGAGCGAGGGGGTTTGGCTTTATTCGACGAGTACCTCGCAATGAGGTAAAAGCATTTCTAGCGAAAGCAAAATCAGACGGTAAACCCAATTTCAAAATCAATCAATATGCTCCTAATTTTGGTGATTCGTATATTGTGCAATATATGGAACCTGAGTTTTATGAGGTGAATTCTGAAGCAATTGGTTTTGATATTGCGTCGGAGCCCAAACGGCGTAAAACGGCCAATAAAGCACTGATCGAAGGGAAAACGCAAATCACACCGCCGATCCGTCTTATTACTAACCCAGGTGGGCAAATTGATTCTCTACTCATTCTACTGCCACTTTATAAAGGTGGGGTGATTCCATTAAACAAAGAGCAGCGTTTAGAGAAAGGGTTTGGTTGGATTAGCGCGCCATTGAACTTGTCTAACGTGTTGCAAGATATCATCCCCCATCCAGAAAAGTTGATATTTTCGATTACTGACGTTACTGAGGCGCCCGATGCCGAGCCTTTTTACAGTAATAGTAAGGGGAAAGGCGATTATCGTCAGGAGCAAGAGTTAGACATAATGGGCAGAAACTGGCGTTTGGAGTTGTCGGTTACACCCGCCTATATTTCCAGCTTACACCTTCACTCTCCTGCCGCGACTTTAAGTATCGGGTTGTCAATGAGTATTCTCTTAGCATTAGTCGTTGGCATGTTCACCACTCAGCGAGCTAATCGTTCTCGTCTTATCCATGAGCAAACAAAATTACATGCCATCGTAGAAAGCTCAGCCGATGGCATTATTGGCAAAACATTGGAGGGGAGAATTATTAGCTGGAACGCAGGAGCAGAAAAGATATTTGGTTATAAGCGAGAAGAGGCCATAGGGAGACTGCTAAAAGAGTTAGTGATACCTGAACGGTTGCAATATGAAGAAGATGATATTTTAAGTCGGATCACTAACGGTGAAACCATCGCTGCTTTTGAAAGTATTCGACATCGTAAGGATGGCGCTGAATTTCCTGTTTCTGCCACGGTATCTCCAATTTTGAACTTTAAGGGGGAAGTCGTTGGTGCCGCAAAAACCGTGCGTGATATCTCAATGCAAAAGGCGGCTGAAAACAAAATTCGCGAGCTCAATGCCAACCTAGAACAGCAAGTTGCCCAACGCACCGCAGAGTTAGAAGAGCTCAATGTCTTACTGTCTAATGTTCTTTCTGCCGCCTACGAATACGCGATTGTGGCTACTGATACGACCGGTCTGATTAAGCTTTTTAATCATGGCGCAGAGTTGATGTTGGGGCTGAAAGCAGAAGAGGTTGTTGATAAGGAATACCCAGTCATCTTCCATGATATAGAAGAGGTGAAAGAACGAGGTGAAGAATTGTCGCGTATTCATGGTCGTCCGATTGAAGGCATCGATGTCTTTTTAACCAAGGCAAAAGAGAATCGGTCGGAATCCTCGGAATGGACCTACATCGATTCTAATGGGCACCGATTCCCGATTAATTTGGTTGTCAGCGCTATGCGTGATAATCAAGGAGATATTGTCGGTTATTTGGGGATCGCTGCGGATATTACTGAGCAGAAGAAAGCCGAACAGGCATTAAAGGATGCGAAAGAGTCTGCAGATGCGGCGAACCAAGCAAAATCTATGTTTTTGGCCAATATGAGCCATGAAATTCGCACCCCGATGAATGCGGTCCTGGGTATGCTGCAACTCTTACTCAAAACGTCATTGAGCCAAAAACAGTATGATTTTGCGTCAAAAGCCAAAATTGCTGCTACCTCTTTGCTTAGTCTACTTAACGATATTCTTGACTATTCAAAAATTGAATCTGGCAAACTTGAGTTAGACCCACATCCCTTTAATTTTAATGGATTAATGGAACATCTGGCTGTGGTGATGTCTGGAAATTTGCGAGACAAATCCATTGAACTTTTGTTCGATTTAGATGAAACCGTACCGTATCACCTCATTGGTGATGAATTACGATTACAACAGGTTTTGCTCAATTTAATTAGTAATGCGATTAAATTTACTGACGTGGGTGAAGTTGTTGTTAACACGCGGTTACACGCCTACCAAAATGGTCAAGCAACGATTCGAATTGGGATTCGTGATAGTGGTATTGGTATTAGCCCTGAACAGCAACAGAAAATTTTTGAAGGGTTTACGCAAGCAGAAGCGTCAATCACTCGGCGTTATGGCGGTACAGGCCTTGGCCTGGTTATTTGTCGGCGCTTATTAGATCTAATGGGAGCAGACTTAAAATTAGAAAGTCGTTTGGGTGAGGGGAGTGAGTTCTACTTTACCGTGACACTTCCTGTTAATAACAACATACATTGGCAACCTGAGTTGTTTGAAAATGCACCGAAGATTTTGGTCGTCGATGATAATGAGGTCGCCAGAATGATGGCAGCGGATACGCTGGTTCGGCTAGGCGCGAGGGTGGAGTCTGCCACGTCGGGTAAAGAGACGTTTGATGCGATTAAGCGTGCGGTACAGAAAAACGATCCTTTTGCGTGTGTATTGCTGGATTGGTTAATGCCTGATTTGAATGGCGTTGATGTTGCTAAACATATTCATGCTTTTATGGAGCCTCATCCACCAAAGATTATATTGATTAGTGCGGCGAGTCAGGGGGATTTGCCTGTTGTAGAAGAAGGGACTCCATTTAATTTGGTGTTGTCAAAACCGGTAACGCCACATCAGCTGTTTAATAGCGTGCTTGATGTATTAGAAAATCGCGCTCTTGCAAGTGCTGATATAGAATCTGAAGAGCATGATGAGCCATTGCCGCTATCCGGATTGAACATCTTATTGGTGGAAGACAATACGTTTAATCAAGAAGTTGCGACTGAATTACTCGAAAGTGCTGGTGCACAAGTGTATTTGGCAGAGGATGGTAAAAAAGGCATCGATATCTTATTTGCCAATCACCGCCATTTTGATCTGGTGTTGATGGACATGCAAATGCCCAATATGGATGGATTAACGGCAACTCGAAAAATTCGTGAACGTGAGGAATATCAGCAATTGCCTATAGTGGCGATGACTGCGAATGTGAGCCCGGAAGATCGTGAAGCTTGTTTCAACGCGGGTATGAATGATCATTTGGGTAAACCACTTGATTTCACCACAGTGATTCATGTAATTGCAAAAAATATTGGCCTGCAGAGTGAGAAAATGACAAAAGTTTCTCATGGCGGGAGTTCAATTGATGCGGTGATCCAGAGATTTGGTGGAAATGAAGCGCTGTATCGCTCTATTTTAAACCGATTTATGGAATCATTTGATGACTTGGTGGTTGAGTTACAGGATCAGATAGAGCATCGCCAATGGCAGCAAGTGATGGCGAGTTTACATACTATAAAAGGTTCGGCAGGAACCGCGGGATTAGACAAACTGTATCGATCTATCATCGATATAGAAAAGCAAGCGAAACAGTTAGATTTAGACCAGAATGGAACGGCACTGTTTAAAGTGGGTTTTGCGGATTCTCTCCTCAAGATGGCTCGAGATGAACATTCGATGTTGGCGGCATTACTTGGTGATGAACAAGAACAACGAGACACTCATGAAGAAGAAGCGTTGGATGTGGCCCTATTATTGGATGAATTAGAAAATAATTTGGCAATGAACAATATGAATGCTCTATCTTTAGTTGATACGCTCAGTCAACAGTACCCGAATAATAAGCATATCAGTGCGCTACACAAGGCGGTTGATGATTTAGATTTTGTGCAAGCACAGGCTTATATTGGGCCGGTAAGGGAGAGTTTATGAAACGTCTCGAGTTTCTCGAACAATTTAGGCGCGATAAGCGCAGACCGGTTTTGTTGATCGTTGATGATCAGCCCATCAACATTAGAGCGCTAAACGAAATATTTAAAGATGAGTTCGATGTGGTTATGGCCACCAGTGGCGGACAAGCCATTGAGCAAGCAAGGGCGCAGCAACCAGATATTATCTTACTCGATATCGTAATGCCTGAAATGGACGGCTATGAGGTCTGTCGGTTACTCAATCAAGATCCATTAACTCTGGATATTCCAATTATATTTGTGACGGCCGAAACGGAAGATAACGTCGAGGCTCATGGCTTTGAAGTGGGGGCGGTGGATTTCATTACCAAACCTTTTAACCCACTGATTGTGCGAGCTCGAGTCATGACCCACCTGACGCTTAAGCTGCAAATGGACATCATGCGAGATATGGTATTGATTGATGGCCTAACGGGCTTAGCCAATCGGCGCCGTTTCGATCAGGCATTAAAAGGTGATTGGAACCTATGTCAAAGAGAGCATAAGCCGCTTGCTTTGCTGATGGTGGATGTTGATTATTTCAAACGTTATAACGATACCTATGGGCATATTGCTGGGGACGAATGTCTGAAATTGGTAGGAAAAGCGTTGCAGTCATCAGTGCGTCGCACGTCAGATATTTGTTGTCGTTACGGCGGCGAAGAATTTTGCTGCCTATTGCCATTTACTGATGAAGAAGGGGCAACTATCTGCGCGAATAATATTTTACAAGCAGTCCGAGATTTGAATATTGAACATGAATCTTCCGACGCTGCCAAGGTGGTTACAGTGAGTATCGGACAAGCGTTTGTCGTGCCTAGTGCTGCCATAACCGCAGAACAATTACTCTTGTATGCCGATCAAGCGCTATATGTCAGTAAGCAACATGGTCGTAATCGCACGTCGATATTTTGTGAAACGGAAACGAAAGATAATTAAGCGCGGTTATTGACGAAATATTCTGCGATTGAACATTCCAATTAGCATTTTTACCTAGATATTACCTTCTACAGTCCCTTATTTGCTAAGTTTATTGGGTAAGTATGAATAAGGACTAGCCCGGTGAAAACTCCACTATTGATTGTATCGATGCTATTTGCTCAACCAAGTGGTGCGAATCAAACTCCGATCGATCAACTTCACTTCCAAGATGCAAAGCTCGAACAGTGCGTATCTTATATGGCGAAAGAGGCACATGTCAGCAGTGCTGATCAATTAGAATATCTCCAATGCGCATTTAAAGGTGCATTGTCATTAAAAGGTATCCAACAGTTACCCGCATTAAAATCTCTCGTGCTAAGTGGTGGTGAAATTAAGGACTTAGGCGCTATCAATCGAATCACTAGCTTGCGGGATATGCTATTGAATGATGTCTATGTAAGTAATTTTTCATCGTTGAATAATAAAGATCTCGATGTAGTACTTAGCCGAGTCTCTACGCGAAATTGGCAACAGCTTAGCCGCGTTCATGTGAGTACTATTTCAATCAAGTCTCCAGGTCAATGCAATCAATATAAGTCACTCGCAAATAACGAAAAAGTAGTGCTTGCACCACGAGGCACAAGTGATAAAAGAATTTCAGTTGGTATGCAACAGGTATATAACGGCAGTAAAAATGTCTTTATCTCTCTCGATTGTGATTCTAATGATTTGAATTAAGATCAAAGAATAAAGTTGCATATTTTTTCGACGCCCGCTAGATTGAGATATTGAAAAGTTGGTTTGCACACATCGTGCTGCACTCAAGGAAACGTTGTGACTTACTAGGAAGACGAGTCACTATTGATGGATCATGAGGTAACACCATGGCAAAGACGGTTTTACTGGCAGGTGCCACAGGCTATTTAGGCAGCTATGTAGCAAGAGAGCTACAAGAGCGTAACTTTCAACTTAGGGCATTAGTTCGCGATGTAGAAAAACTTCAGCAGAAGGGACTGAATCCTGATCAACTTTACGTGGGAGAAGTCACTGAGCTGAATACCATCAGTGGGTGTTGTGATGGCGTTGATACGGTAATCTCCACCATTGGCATTACTCGCCAAAATGATGGCTTAAGCTATATGGATGTAGACTTTCAAGCCAATTTAAATTTATTGCAGGAAGCAAAAAGAAGTGGGGTGCGTAAATTTATTTATGTTTCCGTGCTTGATGGAGATAAGTTGCGCAAAGTATCGGTATGCGCAGCCAAAGAAAAGTTTGTTGATGAACTGAAAAACTCGGGACTAGAGTATTCAGTGATTCGCCCGAACGGATTGTTTTGTGATTTAGATGATCTTTATCATATGGCGGAAAATGGCCGGGTGTTTTTGTTTGATGGCGGTCAGTTAAAGTCTAACCCAATCCATGGTGCCGATATGGCGCAAATTTGTGTCGATGCCATAGATGCGCCTCGCATGCATATTACTGCTGGTGGCCCGGATCAAATGACCCATAAAGAGATCGCTGAATTGGCGTTTAAATACGCAGGTAAAGAGCCACGTATTACTTATATTCCAAGCTGGTCTCGTGGCATGTTATTGGGAATGTCACGCTTTTTTACCAGTCGCTCCACATATGGTCCATTGGAGTTTTTTATGACGGTCATGTCTAGAGACATGTTAGCACCACCGAAAGGGCAACACCGCTTAGAAGAATACTATCGACATATGCATCATAGTCAGCCCAGCAAATAGATCGAATAGGTAGCCGAGCTTAAGCTCGGCTTTTTTCTATACGCTAACCACTGATTTGAGATACGTCTTTAGCCGTGTTAGCCTAAATTGTCACCATATGAGGAGGTTTAATATGCATCCACATAGTTTAGTGGCCGGGAAAGTGACCCACCGTATTGACTGGACTGAAAACGAATTTTCACTGACAATTCAAGCGCCTGTGGCCCCATATATTGCAGGGCAGTTCACCAAACTGGGTTTATGTAATCAGCAAGGAGAGTGGGTTCGTCGCGCCTACTCAATCGTCAATCCTCCCTCTCGCCCTCATCCTTCTACTGCGCAAGTGGAATTCTTAATTATTACCGTTCCTGACGGTGAACTATCCAATAAACTGTATGGACTTAATATTGGCGACACGGTTTATGTCGGTGAAAAGCCGTCTGGATTTATGACAGCAGAAGAAATCCGTCCAGACGCTCAAGAGCTATGGTTGATAGCAACAGGGACTGGAATTGGCCCTTACTTAGCCATGCTAGAGGATCATTTAATGCCGTATCAAAACATCGTGTTAGTTCATGCAGTGCGTAAGCAAAAAGAATTGGTTTATCGCGATCATATTCATCAGTTGCAGGAACGTTATGCGGGGCGTTTACACTACATACCCATTGTCTCACGAGAAAAAGTAGACGGAGCTTTAAGCGGCCGCATTCCCGCACTCATTGAATCTGGTGTTCTAGAAACAACGGCCGGGTTAACTATCGAAGGGGACAAAAGCTTTATTTATTTGTGCGGTAACCCTGACATGATCCGTGACACCAACCGAGTGTTAAAGAATAGAGGTTTGCGTAAGCATTTACGTCGCAAACCTGGTCATTTTAGTTACGAAAATTATTGGTAGTGAGTGAGTCATTTAAAAAGAGAGCGTGAGATGAATCTGATTGGGTCGACCAGTTGCGCTTCTTGAACGCTGTTCGTCGATTAGGCTCTGACCTCTGTATCTTGAGGTCACTTATGTATATACTTGATTTACCGATAGTAATGAAAAATAAGGAGGCGTTCTGTATGTTATTGTGGACTCGTAAAATTAATCCACACTTTTATGGCACTAAATGCCGCTCAAGAGTTTGTAATATCGCGCTGCGATAATCTCAGCTTGAGCGAAAATGTCATGATCATTTAGCCTATTTCGTCTAGAAATTGGCCCATAGAGTTCCTTTCCCTCGAGCTCAGAGAATTATTGTCAGCAAATGACAACGGGCGCTTACGCCTAAAATTCTTGAGTTTATTATGAGTACCTATTTAACCACCCAACAATTAACTGTTTGTTATTCCCATGCTCCGCTGTTTAATGATCTTTGCGTCACTATCTCGCAAGGAGAAAAGATTGGTCTAATTGGCCATAATGGTTGCGGTAAAAGTACCTTGATCAAAGTATTAAGTGGTCGCCAAGAAGCAACTCTAGGTCAGGTTTCAGTGTCACAACGTTGCTTATTGGGATATGTAGAACAATCTTTACCTGCAAACCTTCTACAAAGTACAGTATTAGAAGCGTTACAAGAACGTTTATTAGCGACTGACCACTGGCAAGCTGAGTGTCTATTAGCGGATTTAGGTTTTGCCGAAGCCGAGTATCAACGTACTGTAAACCAACTTAGCGGTGGACAGCAAATACGTTTACTACTGGCAAGGGCTGTGATTACAAAGCCAGATTTATTGTTACTTGATGAACCAAGTAACCATTTAGATCTTCCCTCGATGTTGTGGTTAGAATCATTTTTATCCCAATGGAAGGGCAGTTTTGTCTTGGTTTCACACGACGATGTGTTGCTAGACAAGGTGACTAATTCCACTTGGATTATGCGTGATTCCTCGCTGTATTATTATGATTTACCCTGCTCACAAGCAAGAGAGCAGTTAGCTGCCAAGGATTGCGCGGACGAACAACGTTTTGCTAGTGAACAGAAAGAAATTGAGCGCCTTGATCAAAGTGCAAAACGGTTGGCTCAATGGGGTAAAACCTACGATAACGAAGACTTAGCTCGAAAAGCAAAAACCATGCAACGGCGTAAAACGCGTTTAATCGAGCAGCAAACTGAGTTAAGTGATGGTACGCCGTGGATATTATCGTTAAAAGGTAGTGCTTTGCCCGCGAATCGTTTAGTTGAATTTTCTACGTGGAATGTTTGTGCTGAGCAGAGCTGTATTCCACTGTTTATCGCTCCTTTTATGCAGGTTAAAAGTGGTGATCGGATTGCTATCATGGGCGCAAATGGTTGCGGAAAATCAACGCTATTACGTCATTTATATCAGCACTATCAACAACCCATGATTGATGAGATCAGCCTGCATAACCAATGTCGAATTGGTTATTATGATCAATCGTTACAGCAAGTAAATAGTGAGGCGTCATTAAATAACGCTCTACGACCATTTACTAATGTCAGTGATGATGTTCGTAAGCAAGCGCTGATTAATGCTGGTTTTACTTATGAACGACACCAGCAAATGGTCAGTGAATTAAGTGGCGGTGAGCGAGCGAGATTGTTGTTTACAGGATTGTCGTTGGCTCAATATCATCTTCTTATGCTTGATGAACCGACTAACCACCTTGATTTAGAGGGTAAAGAACAACTTGCCGATACCTTATTGCATTTTGCCGGTGGTGTTTTGTTGGTCAGTCATGATCGCCGACTCATTGAAACCTGTTGTACTCGGTTCTGGGTTATTGTTGATAACAAGTTATGTGAATATTTAGACGTTAACGAAGCTTATTCCCACCTAGATACAGCGGTTAAAGCGTCCAGTAAGCCTAGTGAATCGCATGACAACATAAATCAGCCTGACCATGAACTCGTTGATGAAGAAGCACTTCTGGTACGTTTAGTTGAATTAGAACAGCGATTAGCCGATGACTTAAAACGGAAACCACGTCATCAAAAAGTGCGAAACCAGCAACGCTGGCAAGAAGAAATTGAACAAATCGTCAATAAAATCCTTTAAACTAGCGCCCCGAGGCTATTCCTCGGGGCCTATTTTTGTTCGTAATGGGCGACTAAATTTGTTTCTAGTACTCAAGTTATGGATAATAGACCGCCTAGGTCGAAAAACCTTATGTTTACTGACAACAATATCGTTGTTTAATACTAATAATCTGGGTTTTTCAATTGGATTTGTTAGAGTGTGTCCCCATATAACGTAAGGAGGTCGTCATTTAGAGGCTGAACTCTCTTTTTGAGCTGATTAATAATATTTTTATGTATTAATCACCAATGTGTTGGACACTGGATAAGCCCTCTATAGTCGAAGTTGTAGCGAATAAGTGATTGCTCAATGCAATGGCCTTTCGTTGCCACTCCCACTGTAATGGGAAAAACAGTCAAATTAAATTGCTGACTTCTGATTTAACGCATTGTCGCTATATCCAAAGCAATTTAAATTGTTGGACGAACTATTTAAAGAATTTTAAGGTTGGAATGATTGATGTCTGATGTATCAACAAACGTAGCCGATACCACGCCTGTAATGCAAACCGTGTTAGACACGTTAAATTCCGGCTGGGGGTATTCAATTGGCGGTATCATTTTAGTGATTGCTGCTGGTTATTTTGTGGTGAAAAAACTGAATACACCACGTTTTGTTATTGCGCAAATTCGCCGCCGTAACATGAAAGAGATGAAAAAGCTTGGTACTACTGAAAATACCGAAGCAATGGTCGATTTAGATAAGCTGCTCGATTCTGTAGAAGCTTACGCGACTAAACAAGGTATGAGCGGTAATGATATGGCGAAACTATTAACGCCACTTCAGCAAGTTAGCCAAAAGAAATCGGCAACGAGTTTCTATCACTCTATGGCTCACATCGCAAAAAATATTGGCGATACTGGCCTAGCTAACACACTGACGAAAAAATCTAAGCAAGTGAAAGCAAGTTCACCTTTAATGGCTGGCTTGTTAAAACGCGCTGGCGTTTAATTCTAGTCAGTACTAGTAATTCATAAAAAAGAGCCGCAATCTGATTGCGGCTCTTTTTTTATTCAATTTATGGACGACGCTGTGCATAAACCCAATTAATAATCCGGGCATTATCCAGTGTTGGTACCCAAGAAAAATGATTATAAGGTGTGTTATAAGCACGCATAATGTCATCACTATATAAGGTGATATGGATGTTTTTCGCCCCTTTACGTTTCAAAATATCGTACATCATCGTCGAGGTGTAACGTGTACAGATATGATCGTTGAGAGCATGCGCGAACCACATTGGTACTGAGGTAATATCGCTGTCAGAAAGTGCGTTTTCCATTTCCTGATAGCTTGATTCATATTCGGCTTGGCTCAAACGTAACGCATTTGGGCCCGCATTAAATTTGTATGCTAAATCATAACGATCTGACAATGGGACGATCGTATCTTTTGGTGCAATCACCAGCGCGGCAGCAAACAGTTTTGGATATTGCATGATGAAGCGTAAAGCTGCGCCACCGCCAGAAGATGCTCCTGAAATATAAACGCGGTTTGGTGTGACTTCACCACTCTTAATAAGAGTTTGGATGAGTTCATACTTTGCTGTGTTATAACGCTGCATTTGTTCAAATTGGTCGGGAACATCAGCAATACCAAAACTGTAATTTTCTGGATATTGAACCGACAAAACCGCTGTTTTTTCGTGGTGCTCTATCCAAGTGGTGGCACCGCGATTCGCTTCTAAGTTAGCACGTAGATAAGACGATTTGAGCACTTCACCTCCACCATGTTCCCACACCATAAGCGGAGTCGGTGATTGACTATTGGGTAGGTAGAGCCAATATGAAAGTGTTGTACCATCTTTTGCTGTAAAGGTGTGGTGTTTGAATTCATCAACAGTACGAATCTTAGTGTAGTAGTTCAATTGATAAGTGCTGAGAGCCTTAACGGAACTGTCGATTTGGAGACGCTCCAAGTTTTGTGTATCAAAGTCTGATAAACCGATCGTAAGACTTTTCCCATGGACTTTAACACTTGTCACCTTGATGGCTTTGGATACCGTCGATGGAGTGTCATTTGTGGCACTAAAGATCGCATGGACGATAAAGCGCATTCCTTCGAAATGATTTATATTGACCGGGTGTTGGAATTCATAGGTCAAACTATCTAAGCGTTTACCAAAGTCACCAATATACATATTGGCGTTGACTTGCTGTATCGCTAATTCATCGGATGATGGGGTGGCCTTATTATTCGTTTGGACACAACCAGTTAGAACTAAACTGATTCCTAGAATGATGGATAAAATACGTAACATTGAGGTGTCTCATGGGTGTTGATGAGCATTAACATAAGATGAAACTGATAAAACTATAATAACTGCTTGTTTAATCTAATATTAATGTTCAATTTAATTACTTAAATTTAAAGTCGATCATACTCTTTTCTGACGTGAATAACTTCCACTTTTTTTTCAAAATGCTGTCATAATTGCTCACAGTTTTATTCATTTATAAGTGATCTATATCATACTTTGGCAACTTGAATTTAGACTGTCACAAACCACTGCTATGCTCAAAATATGAGTTTAACTTTCACTGTTTTGGGAGTTGCTATGACAGTTTTAGCTGCGGTTTCGATGAGTATTGGCTGGTTAATGGGTAGTAAGAAAAAGCAGGCAAGTTTTGCCGTTTCTTCTATCAGAAGTAAAATAATCAGTTGTTTACGAACTCGTGATTTTTCATCACCGACTCACCGTATCACATTGCTAGAGCTTGAAAGCCTACAAGATGTATTGTCACACAAACAATATTACAAAGTAGCGTCCATGTTTGAAGAGTATATTGTTTTATTGCGTTTGTCTGAATATAAAACCGAGCAGAAAAAGGGATTTAGGTCTCGTTGTGGTCAGCCCTACCAACAGCTGTTGAAAAACAGCCTTTGCCAGATTTATCGTCAGCTCAACTAGTCAGTGGTTGGGTTGTTTCATAGATAAAAAGACTCTCAGTAACCTGAGAGTCTTGTCCTAAGAATCCATTAATTAGCGTGTCAGTAGCTCTTTTAATCCATGAGGCTGACAGCGCAAGTATTGTGGGCTCACCGAAATGGTCGCGCCTAATTCTGCCGCTGCATGCCATGGCCAACGTGGGTCATATAAAATGCCACGAGCTAAGCCTATCGCGTCGGCTTTATCTTCTATAAGAATCTGTTCTGCTTGCTTCGCATCAGTGATAAGACCAACGGCAATGACCGGCATTTCAACTGCTGCTTTAATTTGCTCGGAGAAGGGGACTTGGTAGTTCGGGCCAACCTGGATTTGCTGATGCTCAGTTAAACCACCGCTAGATACGTGAATATAGTGACAACCGCGTTTATCTAATGCTTTTGCCAACTCGATGCTTTGTTCCACATCCCAACCGTTGTCTGCCCAGTCTGTGGCACTAATACGAATACCCACCATAAACTCTTCAGGCACTGCTGATTTAATCGCATCAAATACGGCCAATGTTAAACGCATCCGATTTTCGAGGGAGCCGCCAAATTCATCATTACGTTGGTTACTAATTGGAGATAGGAATTGATGCAATAAATAGCCATGAGCAGCATGAATTTCAACGCCTTTAAAACCAGCAGCTAGAGCGCGTTTTGCACCCGCAACAAACTGATTAATGATGGTATCAATTTCGTCGGTGTTTAATGCTCTAGGCGTTGGATCTGTTGCCGCGAAAGGAACAGCGCTTGGCGCTACTGTTTGCCAGCCATTTTCATCTGTTGGTGCGATAGGCGCGCCATTGTTGTTCCATGGCTTGTCTGTTGACGCTTTACGACCAGCATGGGCGAGTTGCATTACGAGCGGGGTTGAGGAGTAGCGGCCGACATTTTCCACGACATGCTGCCATGCCGTTTGGCATTCTTCGTTCCAAATGCCTGCGTCTGCGTAGGATATCCGTCCTTCAGGAGCAACGGCGCTGGCTTCAACAATAAGCAATCCTGCACCGGATTGGGCAAGAGTACCGTAGTGTTGCTCATGCCATGGTCTTACGACTCCGTTTTCAGCAGAGTACATACACATAGGTGCAATGATGATTCGGTTATTGGCTGTCAGTGGGCCAAATGAGATAGGTGTGAATAGCTGAGCCACGTCGCCTCCTTATAGAGATTTTGTGAGTAGCCACAGAGAGTCATAAGAAACCGTCACTCTGTGTAAGTTGTTAAGGAAGATATGGGGATAAAATTAGAAGAATAAAGGGGGAGATGATTGCCAATTTAATGATAGAAAAACCTACTATTGCCACTAAGTATGATTAACCCAAAATACTATTGATATGGTTTATACCCAAGTAACAAGGTTACTTGGGTATAAGGTATAGAAAGCTAGGCTTTAAGCGTATTGAATATGGCTGTCAGGTTGCGCTTCAGATGGTTGTTCTTCTGCAGTATCAAGCTCGCCAAGATGGTGCTCTAATCCCAGTATCTCACTGGTTTGGCGTAGAACTTGTTGGTTGAGTTCTGGATCATCATGCAAGGAACGACCAAATGATGGAATCATTTCTTGGATCTTGCTTTGCCATGAATCACTTGCCATCTGTTCACCAAAACATTGCTGAAGCAAATTAAGCATAATCGCAGCAGAAGTCGATGCGCCAGGTGATGCGCCGAGCAACGCGGTTAAACTACCATCGCTAGAACTTACTAACTCGGTACCTAAACGTAGTTGGCCACCTTTCCCAGGCTCTTTTTTAATGATTTGTACGCGTTGACCTGCTTGGCATAGTGTCCAATCATTGGCTTTAGCTTGTGGGAAAAAGTCACACAGTGCTTGGTGACGATCAGCATCGCTTTGACGTAGTTGCCCAACTAAGTATTTGACTAAGTTGAAATTATGTACGCCAACTTGAGCCATGGGAACCATGTTGTATGGCGTTAATGATTTGAACAGGTCGGTCAGAGAACCATTTTTAAGGAACTTGCTGGAAAAGCTCGCGAAGGGCCCAAACAACAACATACGCTTACCATCAATAACTCGAGTATCAATATGTGGTACGGACATTGGTGGTGCGCCAACAGAAGCTTTGCCGTAGACTTTCGCGCTGTGTGCTTGCACAACGTCAGGATTCGTTGTGACTAAAAATTGTCCGCCAACTGGAAATCCTGCGTAATTTTTCGCTTCAGGAATGCCAGATTTTTGTAGTAGGCGTAATGAAGCGCCGCCGGCACCAATGAAGACATGTTTGGCTTTAACTATGCGAACTTGGTTATGTTGGTTACCATCCGCAACGGCTATCGACCATGAGCCATCTGCTAAACGTTCAATATCGCGAACTTCGTGATTGAGATGTAAGTTAAAGCCAGCACTATCTTTTAGTTGGGTGATCATTTGGCGAGTGAGTTCACCGAAGTTTACATCAGTGCCGATGCGCATACGAGTCGCAGCGATGGTTTGCTTTGGATCGCGCCCAGCCATCACTTCTGGAATCCATGAAGCAATTTGTTCTGGATCTTCAGAGTAAGCCATACCATCAAAAAGTGGGCTACGGTGAAGTGCTTGATAACGCTTGCGTAAAAAGTTCACATTATCGTCGCCCCAAACGAAGCTCATGTGTGGGACACTGGTGATAAATTCAGATGGATTATTCAGCCAACCTTGCTCGGTTAAATAGGCCCAAAATTGACGAGATATTTGGAATTGTTCATAAATAGCGATGGCTTTATCAATATTGATCTGACCATCTTTCTGTTCAGGGGTGTAGTTAGCCTCAGCCAACGCAGAATGACCAGTACCAGCGTTATTCCAGCCGTTTGAACTTTCGAGAGCAACATCGCCTAGTCGTTCGAATAATTCAATTTTCCAATTAGGTTCTAATTGTTTTAACAAAGTTCCTAAGGTTGCGCTCATTATGCCGCCACCGATAAGAACTACGTCTGCCAGCTCGTCTTCCTTTGCGTCAGAATCTTGCTGGTTCAATCCATTATGACCAGTTACATTTTTCATTGGGGATTACATCTCTTCACTTGCTAATGTTCGAATTAAACCTGTCCGCTACTTTTTTTGTCCAAACTTACCCGTAAGACACACGTCAAAAAGCGATGCAATAATCAATCGCTAAATATAATGATGTTCAACTATGAAAACCGCCGGATGTTGTTTCGGAGGAAGTAAGAGCATCGAGTCTGTGTTTCATGTGGGTAAATTCACTGCTGCTTTTTGTTCTACGTCAAAATTTGCTGCAGGAACTTCAAGTCAATATACCACCATCAAAACCAGTAACAAGTGGTTACGAATTTATTAATGCTGTTTACATTGACACACACCACAAATGCGATATTTATCACTTATTCTTAACATAAGAAAAGGCACTTAATGTGCCTTTTTTTGTCACAGCTCATGATATTAAACTAGCTCAGCCCTAACAGACGTTAACTGCCACCGAATAACATCAAAAACACAAAATAAAATCACGCTGATTCCAAGCACTGGAAGTGCCAAACTTAATACCAAAGTTGTTAACGCAATCAGACACTTTATTGGTATTGAAAGTGGAGCCCAAGCTTGACGTAATGGTGTAAAACCATTGCCGGCTTGTGGTCGTTTTTTCCACCACATGGCGTAGCCGAAAACGATAATACAGCAAAGAGAAATGCCAAACAGAGCCAAAATGATCTGATTTATCAGGCCAAAAAGAACGCCCATATGGGCATCGATACCCCAGCGAATTAGCTTGGCGACTAGAGGGAATTTCTCAAACTCGGCATGGCTGATCACTGACAAATTTTGTGGATTAATTGCGACTGAATCGACTTGTGTTGGCCAACGACGATCAATCTCTTTTACCATCCATGCTTGGTTCTTTTGGTAGGCTGGAACGATCTCAATTTTATTGGCATCAATACCAAAATGTCGCGCTGTTGCCTGTATTTCATCAAACTTTTCCGTTTGAATCGTCACTGGTACGGCTTTAGCCTGTGGGATGTGACGGCTAGGAGTAGGAGTTACCCAACCGATGGTGTGACGCCATTGGGCGATATTAGCGCCGGCCCATTTAGACCAAGTTAATCCCGTTGCAGAAAAGAACAGGAGTCCAAGGCTTATCCATATACCGATTCGGCTGTGATTATGACGATGACGGGCATAGGTGTTGAACTTAGTGCGACGTTTGGGGGCCTTCTGTCGCCACCACAAGATAGTGCCACCCAATGCGGCTATCCACATCCAAGAGGCTGCTAATTCACTGTAATACCTTCCGACATCACCAAGCAATAAATCTTTGTGCATAAAATCAATGGCAATTCGCAGCGGCAATACACCACTTGTACCATAACTGGCTAACGTTCCACGTATTTCAAGCGATACGGGATCAACAAACACGGTACGGGCTTGATATTTTGTTAACGTAGGGTCACGAAAGAGTACTCGTGTGGTATCTCCGGGCTGAGGCGCCGGACGAACAGACTTAATAGTTAATGGTTTATCAAGCGACTGCAGTGCTGCATTGACTTGTGTGCTAAGTGGTTGAACCTTGCCTTGAGCTGGGGCGGTTAATTCATGATGATACACCCAACCTTCCAATTGTGGTGTTAGTACATACAAGGTGCCCGTTAAGGCGGCGATAAAAATAAATGGGCCAATAAAAAAGCCAATATAAAAATGTAGGCGGCGTATAAACGCTATCAAATCAGAGTGCTGGTTCATTTTGAGCGATTCATTATTTATGCATAGGCGAAATCACGGCACTTTTGATCAAAGTGTCGTTAAGCCAATTTGATTGAATGCTAGCCAAGTGGCTAGGTGAGTTGGTCTGTCTCAAATTCCATTGAGATACCTGTGCCAGTTAATGCTGACTAGGCTAGAGGCCTAGTTATACAAAATTGTGTGGCGGGGGGGCTCTAGAACGATAGCGATATTGGGG
>NZ_WEKT01000041.1:0-46999 GCF_009874545.1 Vibrio eleionomae
CGATATTACCATCGCGCACAATGGCATTAATCATGCGCGCAGCGACAGCGGCGATTCCGTAATCAGTCGCCCCCTTAGCTCGTACTACTTGATAAGCGATTTGACTAATTTCTTGCTGCACTTCTTTAATATCGACCCCTTTCAAGCGCTCAGGATTATCATGCAAAATTTGCTGAAAACGTTTTGCACCGACAGTCACCTGGCTCCACGGGATCATTTGTGAATCACCGTGTTCACCCAAACACATCGCTTCAACGCTGCGAGGATCCACCTGCATGGTATCGGCTAGGAAATAACGCAAACGTGCTGAATCTAGAGATGTGCCCGTACCTATCACTCGGTGTGAGGGTAAACCAGACAATTTGTGAACGAGATAGGTGATCGCATCGACTGGATTGGTAATAACGATGAAAATACCGGAGAACCCACTAGCCATCACCTGAGGCACAATCTCTTGTACAATATCGGTCGCTTTTTCTAGCATGTCTAAGCGGGTATTACCTTCTTTATAAGGTGCAGCCACAGACAACACAACGATATCTGCATCCGAGCAATCTTGATAATCACCCGCATAAATTCGCATCCGATTTTCGGAAAATCCTAACGAGTGTTTTAAATCTTCGGCTTCTGCCCACGCTTTCTCAGAGCGGCGATTAATAAGTACCAATTCCCCACAAAGATTTTCAATGGTGAGGTGATGAGCTAATGCACAACCGACATGCCCCATACCAATAATGGCGAGTTTACTTTGACTTAGCATATTTGCATCCCTTTCCTATACTCTGGCAGCGGTAAACGGCCTAAAAGCCTCACCAGAGCGAATTAATCCATTATCGTTAGCGATACACCATTATCGCCAACGTGTTGCTGCGCGGATTCTAGCATGCTTTATTATCGTCAAAAGCGAGTGACAGAGCTTTACCCAAATGCTTCATTGTAAGGATATGTTGACACTCTTGGTCTTATCACTGAGCAAAGTTAGTCACAATAAACAGGTCGGTAAGCGGATAAAAATGTGTTGTTCATCACAATCTACTTGAAAAATAATCCTATATTCTCCACAATTCGCTCGGGTTTGACCGTCGGGTTAATTTTAATAAGAGGTATTGTTTTGAAAACTGCGATGTATGTTGATGATCTTACTGCGATTGATTTTTCAGTCTACAACGGCCTAGAGATCTGTGGTGACAGTGTTTCTCTCAGTGTTATGGTGACAGGTAAACTGAATGAGTCTGGCATGATTTCAGACTTTGGTAAGATCAAACCGCGTTTAAAAGCAATTTGTGATAACGAAGTCGATCACCGCTTAGTGTGCGATCCGAAATTTTTAACCAATTTAGAATCCCAATGGCAAGGTGAGTTTCCCGTTTCAAGCGGTGTCATTACTGTAAAAGGTCCACGCTGCATGTTCTGTGAGATCAAATCGGGCCCAGAAAACTACGTTGAAGACATCAAACAGTACCTGCACGACAAATTTAACGAAGTGATGCCTGAGTTTGAATTCGAACTCACACTGAGTCATAACCGTAAAGCAAGCTTCCAATACAATCATGGATTAAAGCTTCATGACGGTAACTGCCAACGGATCATTCACGGTCATAGTGCCGAATTAGAAATCTTAATTGATGGTAAGCTTTGCGCTGAAAGCCAAGCGATGATGATTCAGCGCCTTAACGGTAAGCACTTGTTCAATGAAAGTGATGTTGTGCACGGTGAAGAACGCTCAACCGTTAGCTACTCAGCCTCTCAGGGACAATTTGAAGTACAACTGCCCAATGAACTGCTGGAAATCGTTGCCGGTGAACCATCGATTGAAAATATTTCGAAGCACATCGCACAGATTGTTCTATCAAACCAATCTAAAGCTTCAAGTGTACGCGTACGCGTGAGTGAAGGCTTATCAAAAGGTGCTGTGACACTGATTTAATCGATAACAATGACAAGGGCAGATTTGGGTTATGATGACCAATAACGCCAAGATAAGCCCTTGCCATTAAATCTTGTTATTGATCGTGAGTCAGCAACATTTCATATTCCCACTCATTCTCACCAACGACTTTAAAACCCAATCGTTTGTATAAATTTTGCGCAGGATTTGTTTTTAATACTCCTAATGCAACATTGGCACCTTGAAGCTTGGCTTTTTCAATTAACCCTTTCAATAATCGACTGCCAATTTTCCCGTTTTGAAAGTCAGGATGGATTTGAATTTGCACCACATACCATTCATTTTTTTCCGCACGATAAATGGCCTTAAATAACCCAGCACGCTGACCATTTACTTCTACAATCTGAGCAGCATCATAATGCAGCAACACTCGCTCTACGTACGATTTGCGATCCGTTCCTGCTCCCATATCGCTCAAATACCCTTTAAGTGTGGTATCTCTTAGGGCAATTAAAAACTCAATGTCGTTATTATCAGCAGCTCGAAGCGTGTACTCCATACTCACCTCCTTATGAGTGTCACTTAGAAGGCAAGACTGTATCACTGATAACCTACTGATGACTATACCCAAATAACGTTTCATGCCATGGGTATAGTCTGTGCCCTTAGTATGAGCGTGGGCTCACATTAAACGTGATCGGTGTATTTGAGAAAATCATCCGTGTATCTAGCACCAGCAACGCCTAACTCTGCGGTTAAACCATTCAATAACGCCAGTTGAGCATCACTAAGATTCAAAGAGATCGCCCCCAAGTTATCTTGAATATGAGCAATTTTACGACTGCCTGGAATCGGCACAATATCGTTTCCTTGATGAAGTAACCATGCTAGAGAGACTTGAGCAGGAGAGGCATTTAATTGCAAGGCGATCTCTTTTATCGCCGCCAGAAGGTGCAAGTTATGTTGATAATTTGTACCTTGTAAGCGTGGGTCCCCCCAAGCACGAAAGTCTTGATGACCATATTGCTCAGCACTTTTGGCTTGAGCAGTGAAAAAACCTCGCCCTAAAGGACTAAAGGGCACTAACCCTATATTGAGTTCGCGTAACAGTGGTAACACATCCTGCTCGATACCACGCTCCCATATAGAGTATTCACTTTGTAACACAGACACAGGGTACTCTTGATGTGCACGTTTAATATTGACGCAACTTGCTTCTGACATACCAAAATATTTCACTTTACCTTGCTTCACTAAATCACCCACTGTCCCAGCCACTTCTTCAACCGGGACATCAGGATCAACTCTGTGTTGATAGAAAATGTCGATGTAATCCGTCCCTAATCGCTGCAAACATTCATCAATAACACGACGAATATGTTCCGGACGACTATCCAATCCCGATGCTCTAACTTGCAAGTTATCGAAACCAAACTTAGTGGCTAACACAATGTCTTCACGCTGAACATTTGATTGCGACAACCAATGACCAAGTAGCTTTTCATTGGTATATGGTCCATAAAATTCAGCGGTATCAAGCATCGTAATACCATGGTTCACCGCATAATCTAGTGCTTGTTTTGATTCCCTATCATCAGATTCGCCATAAGCATGACTCATTCCCATACAACCTAATCCTAAAGCGGACACGCATAAACCTTGGTTACCTAGCTGTCTTACTGAATTCATCTTATTGGTTCCTTGTCTTCTTCGTAATGAGGAAACCAGTGTGCCATGCTTGTATTTATTAATTAATGCCGCATAATCTTATCGAATTAGTAAGGTTAAAATGGATAATTATGAAAAGTAGTGAATATTCAGATTTAAAAACGTGCTTAGCTGTCGCACAACATGGTAGCTTTGCGAATGCCGCGCGCCACTTAAAAATGACGCCATCAGCAGTCAGTCAAATCATCCGTCGTTTAGAACAGAAACTCGATATCAGGCTGTTTAACCGTACCACCCGCAGTGTTTCATTAACCACTGAAGGCCAAGCACTCATAACCAAAGTGGGCCCGGCTTTATCAGAGATAGAAGCAACCTTTAGTGAATTAAAATCTCAGAAAAAAGACCCTGCGGGTAAAGTCAACATTCATACCACTAGCTCAGCCGCTCGTTTGCTTTTGGAACCGATCATTGGACAATTCCACCAGACGTTCCCCAACATTGTGTTAGATATTGTGGTCGAAGATAAAATTATCGATATTGTCGAGAATGGCTTTGATTTGGGCATTAGTTTGGGCGAATACGTACAAAAAGATATGATTGCCTATCCGTTAATGCCAGAGACTCAATTAGTGGCTGCTGCGAGCCCAAATTACATTGATCAATATGGCATCCCTTCACATCCAAATGAATTACGACGTCATCGCTGCCTTAATTGGCGCTTTCTTAGCGACAATAGCGTTTATCGTTGGGAATTTTTTATTGATGGGCACTGGCAATCTTATCGAGTTGATGGCCCTCTAACTTCAACCTCTCGATCATTACTGCTTTCTTCTGCGTTAAAAGGGGGCGGCATCATTTTGTGGGAAGAAAATGTATTACAACCTTGGTTTGATAACGGACAACTTATCCCATTGTTAAGAGAATATTGCCATCCGTTTTTAAGTTGGCATATGTTCTATCCGCAACAAAAACACACGCCGAAAGCCGTGCGGTTATTCATCGATTTTATGCGGGAACACTATCCTGCTAGCCGTTTACGATGACTAAACGAACAAGACCCCTTTAATGACTGTATGTGCTGAACCATACAACTTCACACGTTTGTTTGTGTGGCAATATTCCATCTCAACATATCCACCTCGTGTTGACGCTTGATAGCCACGCATACGTGTTTTATTGAGAAGCGGAGACCAATACACAGCTAACGCACAATGTGCAGTCCCAGTCACAGGATCTTCATTAACACCAACCCAAGGCGCGAAATAGCGTGATACAAAATCAAGCTCGGGGTCATCAGCTGGCGCAGTGACAACCACGCCTCTGCCAGGAAATTGCTTTAATCTTTCAAAACTTGGAGTTAAAGCGCGCAATGACTGCACGCTCTCTATTTGAATCAAGTCTTTACTAGCAAACTGCTGGTAACTTACGACCTCTTTCGCATCTATCGTTAACAAGGTCAATTTCTCCTGAGCCACTTCGGCAGGTAACAATTCAGCAGCGGGAAAATCTAAGATAATTTGCTGGTCTTCCAATTTAGCCTGCAACACCCCAGACTGAGTATTGAATTCAACGATGTCACCAACACTCGCTAACCCTGATTCTTTCATGACATGTGCCGTAGCTAATGTTGCGTGTCCACACAGAGCCACCTCGATCTCTGGTGTAAACCAGCGCAATATCATGGTGCTTGTATCCAAAAATGCAGTTTCAGATAGTGCCATCTCTTTTGCTATTGCTAACATCAGAGATTCCTCTAAAGGAGATTGGGTAATGCAAACGCCGGCCGGATTCCCTGAAAATGGCTGAGAGGTAAACGCATCGACTTGATAGATGTTAAGTTCCATTGGCTCTCCTTATTACAGCGTAATCCTCCTGATTACGTGAGATCATTTTGGTGTATAACGGCTGAAGTTACGAGAGAAAAGCAGAATATTGACGGATATTTTGCACTACAAGAGTTCGCAAATTACATTTTGAGGTGTTTGGGATATTACATCCCATCTTTTCAACAAAAATGGGATGTCTTTACAAAAGCAATAACCGCTAACTTAACCGAGCGGACCACCTTGAATCGTCACTTTAAGACCCTCCATAATATGCTCGCCTGTCTCTTGCTTGAGCTCAGCATACCAACTTTGTGTTTTACTCATCTCTTTGCCATGAGTCACATCACAACGTTTACGCGCTTTTAGCACTAAGTCTTTAACTCGCCCTGCTCGCTGGGCTTCATAACTCTTTAACGCTGCGATTATGTCACCTGAATCTTGCAACACTTCAGATAGTACCACCGCGTCTTCAAATGCTGCGCAGCCGCCTTGACCGATATCAGGCGTCGTACTGTGGCCAGCATCACCTAATAGTGCAACACGCCCTTTAACTAGCGTAGGGAAAGGTTCAATATCATGAACTTCAATACGATTAACCGCGTCACTATCGATCGCTTTAATCAACGTTTGCACTGGTTCAGCCCAACCCGAAAAATAACGCGCTAAATCAGATTTGGCCGAAGCACGGTCTTCTTCTAATCCCTTAACCAATGGCACATCAAAAAAGTAATAAAAACGGTTGTCCGCAATTGGCATCATAGAGACGCGCTTTCCTTCTCCAACGAACGTTGTCCATTGGTCCGCGGATGCAATATTCGTATCAATCTCTACCAAACCATTCCAGTTGACATACCCAGCATAGCGTCGCTCGGGTTGATATCCGATAACATAAGGACGAACCACTGAGTGAGTCCCATCAGCGGCAATTAAAAAATCGGCTTTTTCTACGCCACCGTCAGTAAAATAAGCTGTAACACCTGCATCGTCTTGTTCAACACGCTCAACCACCTTACCAAATTGCACTTTGTCTCTGCCCCACCAATCAATCATACTCGCCTGCAAGTCCGCACGAGAGACAGGACAAGGACGCTCTCCTACTTCTTTCACTAACGGTTTTAAACTGAACTGAGTCATCACTTGGCCATTAAGCCCATCAATGTAAGCCATGTTATGCATAGGACCACCCAGTCGATCCATAATTTCTCCCATGCCCAAATAATTCATGCATTTCACGCCGTTAGACCATACAGAGATGGCAGCGCCTACCGGTTTATTTTCTTTGACCGCTTCAAACACATCGCACTCAATACCTTGCTTCTTCAACGCAGCGGCAGCTGACATTCCGCCCATCCCCGCACCAATTACGATTCCTTTCATTCTGTATTCCTCAGTGTTCTATGTCTGGATTGTATACAATTTACGCATAGACCGTGCCATATTGCTAAGATGATAGTTAACTGATAACAAATTACATAAAAATACTAATATTCATGTACTTAAATAAAATAAACCGCTCATTAAATTTTCGCCTTGACCGTTTCTCATTCTGGATTGAACTTAATTTGTGCATTTATCTGACCACTTGGTCAGATAAGGTGCAATTGTTTCGTTACAAAAGAAAACCTGACTCATTTGGACCAAAAACGCTTTACTGTTGCTAAAGAGCATTTCATAGCTATGGTTATAAATAGAGCAGTCAGAGTAAGGATACGATATGCAGCGTTATGTCACTGCCTGTGTGGAAGAACAACATTACTGTGAACCCATCACAGAACTTGCCGCTTGGGCATCACATAAACTCAAGGCCCCACTGCGATTAGTCCATGTCATGGATGATGATGATATATTCGCAGAACCCGACCTATCCCATTATATGGGGTTAGGTGCCCATGAGGAGTTAGTTCAATCTTGGACAGACTCTGCCTTAGCGCGGTCGCATAATCAAATCATCCAAAGTCAGCAATTACTAGATGAGTTGCAAATAAAGCTAAAATCACAAGGGTTGACCAATATTTCACAGCAGTACTTTCACGGACATCTTATTGATACGTTAAAAGAGCACGATTTAGAGATTAGGACCTTAGTATTGGGTAAATCCGGCCATACTAATGATGCAATGCCCCATCATATTGGCCATCATATCGAACCCCTATTACGGACATTGGACATCCATACACTTATTGCCAGTAACGAATTTATTGCTCCTCATAGCTTTATGCTGGCATTTGATGGTTCTCCACATGCAGAAGACATGCTAGATAAAGTCATTGCTTCACCTATATTGACCAATTTGACTTGTCACTTAGTTATGGTCCATGGGCATCACAATGAGTATGAAGCCTTTGAGAGAGCCACCCACCGCTTAGTCAATGCTGGGTTTAATGTCTTTACCGCCCATCTCGATGGAGACCTGCCCCACGCACTCACTGACTATCAATTACTTAATGACATTCATCTGTTAGTCATGGGCGCATATAGTCATTCAAAAATTCATAATATGATGTTTGGTAGTCATACAACGCGAATATTGAATGACACCGACATATCGGTGATGATTTTAAAATGAGATGAAACCTTCATTCCATTGCTCATGTTTTCATGTAGTTTAGCGCAATCCAATATGCATATCATTCAATAAGACCATTCATTAGATTGGTCTTATTGAATGATATGAATTAAAGGACTAACTAATATGATTAAACAGATTATCACTTTGATATTTGGTACTTGTGTTTGCTTTAGTGTTTTCGCTCGAACAGGGGTTTTCCCTCAGTCTAGCTTTGATGAACTCAGTTATGGTTTGTATTGGTTTGGTGCCGACAACCAATATGAAGAAGCATCATCCAGTACTCAAGATGGCAGCACTTATTACGACCCAGAAAAACCGACCCTCATTTTAATTCATGGGTGGCAAAACGGCAGTATTACGGATCAAGATAGACAAACCTTCTATGAAGATGACTCAAATGGCTGGCCAGATAAAGACTTTGCCAACAGCTGGATTAGTGCTGGCTACAATGTCGGTCTTTTGTATTGGGATCAATTTGCCGATGAATCAGAGGTCAAAGATGCTGAAGCAAAAATTTGGTCAACAGAAGGTAACCAAGCAATGCGCTGGATCGATAGTGAAGGCACTTACCATTCAGGCCCAGATCAAAACGTAACCGAGCTCCTGCTTGCTAAATATGAAGCGGCTATGGCTGGATATCAAGGCAGTGACATTCGATTAGCAGGACACAGTTTAGGCAACCAATTGGCTTTGCGCCTTGCTGATCAGTTGGTTCAACTTGCAGATGCAGGTGATATTAATAGTAACGAAGTACCTGGCCGTGTCTCTTTACTCGATCCTTTTTACTCCAACTATGCGAAAAGTTATCTAGATGGGGAATGGGTTGGAGAAAAAGCACGTGAGATCGTAAAACGCTTAAAAGCAGCAGACATTGCTATTGATTCTTATCGAACTTCACTTGTGACCTCTACTCTTTTTGTGGGGGATGAAAATACCGAATTACAAAACTCGGTAGCGTTCGAAGAGGAAAAAACTTCATATTTTGATCAAACTCAACAATCGCAAAAACACAGCGCTGCAATCTGGCTCTATTTGTGGTCTATCGAATATGCCACACCTACCGTTTCTGATAACACTCTCGCTGGACTTTCAGCAACAACAACGAATGTTGAAGTAAAACAGTGGATGGACACTACAGATCATTTAGTTCAGAGCTCTGGCGGGGATACTAAAGATCCCCAAGACAATGTTTTCGAAACAGAAGGAGCCCTGTAGCTTTACCGCCCATATCACCAAATAAAAGCACAATATGTGCTTTTATTTGGGTCGAAAATTCAAATATTATGCAGCGGCAGCAAGTGCACGCTGAATTTTAGGCTTCACAATAAATACCATGATCATTGCGATCACATAGCCCAAAGGCAAGGCACGGACCAAAGTAAACGACCATGTAGTAAAAAACTGCGCTATATCATGAGGATGAGTAGTCGAAAGTGTCGATATAACCGCTAGAATAGCCTCTAACGTAAATGCAATACCGGCGCATTGAATCAACTTTTGATAAAGCGGTTTAATATGACCAAAGCGTGTTTCCACAAACTTACCGATTTTCATGATCAGTAGACCAGCTAAAGGCAGCATGATGATTAATGAGAACGCTAACGCTTTAAGCCATTGAGCAAGGAAATCGTCACTGAAACCATGGTTAATATAGGTCATAAACAGTGAGAGTGTACTCACAATACAGATAGGAGCAGGTAGTGTGATGGCGACTTTCTTTAAATTCATTTTGTATCTTTTGTAATTGGTTGATATAGTCAACTATATGTTAATTAGTTGACACTATCAACCTTATGAAAAGTAGTAGTTTAGAACACCACATCGCCCACCTTACCCAGTGCATGCGAGAAAACATATCTAAGTTATTGGTAAAAAAAGGCATTACTCTTACGTTCTTTCAAAGTCTAGTCCTGCAAAAAATAGCCGAAAATACCGCGTGCACAGCTCATGACGTTGTTGTTGCCACGCAAAAAGACAAAGCACAAATTACTCGATTAATTAATGAGCTGATTAAGCTGGAATATGTCATTCGGCAACAAGATGAGCTAGATAAACGCCAATATATCCTGACGCTCACTACTGAAGGGCAAGAATGCTTTGCCGACATAAAGCTTATTCGTCAACAGGTGTCGGAAAAGATGACTCAAGGTGTCACGCAAACGCAGCAAGATCAACTGATAGAGTGGATTATGCTGATGGAAAATAACCTAAGTTAATCCGATGATACCTAAGTCTCGTCAGGATTAAGGTTTAGCGAAAAGAATGTCGCTCTGAAGATCTGCTTTGAAGAGGGAGTCGTTCTATGTTGAAGAGCAATGATGCCGCATAGGAGCGAGTTATATAAAAAAGCAGCGCTTCACAGGCGCTGCTTTCAATATCAATCTAACCATTCGCTTCGTTTATTTACCGTAAATATCGAAGTCGAAGTATTGTTTAGCTATCTTGTCGTACGTGCCATCAGCAAGCATATCGGCCAATGCTTTATTCACTTTGTCTTTTAAAGCACCGTCTTCTTTACGAAAACCAATGCCCGCACCAACGCCAAAGTATTGTTCATCATTTACTTCAGGTCCGCTAAAGTGGAAGCTTTTGCCAACAGGACGTTTCAAGAAACCATCATTTGCCGCGACTGCATCTTGGAATGCTGCGTCAAGGCGACCATTCACTAAATCTGCATAGATAAGGTCTTGGCTTTGGTAAGTCACCACATCAACCCCTTTTTTCAGCCATTGTTCTTTAGCATAGGTTTCAGCGGTTGTCCCTTGGAATACACCAACACGTTTGCCTTGCAAAGACTCCGCTGTAGGTTTCAAATCTACATTATTGGCAGTCACTAAACGAGCAGGTGTGCCATATAACTTATCAGAGAAAGCAATCTGCTTTTGACGTGCTGGAGTGATCGACATAGACGAAAGGATCGCATCGATTTTCTTCGCTTTCAGAGCAGGAATCAAACCATCGAAATCGCTTTGAACCCAAGTACAATCAGCTTGGATACGTTGACAAATTTCTTTACCTAAATCGATGTCGAAGCCAGCTAATGTACCATCCGGTTTTTTGTATTCGAATGGTGCATAACCAGGTTCAACGCCTAGACGAACTTTTTCTGCAGCGAAGCTAGATGTAGATAATGCGATCCCTGCAAGTAATACGGCAAACAGTGATTTTTTCATTTTAGTCACTCTTATTCTGTTTATGTTGTTGTTTTTAATGCGTCTGCAATGTTATTCATGTGCACTTCCCTCAGTGCATAGCCGCATTCTAACAACACCCAAACTGAATAATCAACAATTATTATTGTATTTTTATTCATTATTAGCGGATAAACACTGTATGGTATTCATTATCGAGCATAGCCTATGGTTAAAAGGTAGCCAACTAGAATATTATGTTGCAGCAAAATATAATCATACGGTGCGCTTTTTTTAGCAGCATTAAATCAGAAATTTTTCATTAACCTATTTAAAACCAATATCTTACTACCAAACCAAAAGAGCAAATGATCGGTATCATTTGCTCTTATTAAGTCATAGCTTTTCATTGCTTATCGCTAACGCGCAATAATTAGATCGTAAATTTTGCGACCAGTTGGCTTTGTTCAGTGGCAAGCTCATTTAAGGAATGGCTGTTAGTGGCTAATGTTTGAGCATCGTCTGCCAAACTTACCGCCATATCCGAAATATGCACGATGTGCTCTGCCACATCTTTTGTTACGACATTCTGCTGCTCACATGCTGTGGCAATTGAACGACTCATTTCGTTAATATTGTGCAGGCGTTTAATCATGACACTCAGTGACTCGTGGGTGTCATGAGTCTGCGTAACCGATTGATCGGCGTAAGATTGGTTGCTTTCCATCATGGCTACGGCTTGCCGAGCCTTCTCCTGAAGTTCGGCAATCTTGTGATTAATATCATCAGCAGAACGGCGCGAGTGACTTGCCAGCGAGCGTACTTCATCGGCGACGACAGCAAAGCCTCGGCCATTTTCTCCCGCACGGGCCGCTTCAATGGCAGCGTTCAATGCCAAAAGATTCGTTTGTTCAGAAATACTCTGAATCACTTCGATCACTTGGCTAATTTCTTGAGTTTCATTCGCCAGTTCCTGGATGAGGTCAGACGCCCCATCAAGCGAGGTTTTCAACGAACGGATAAAGGCCAAATTATCTTGCATATTGTCAATGTTCTCATTGGCTAACACCGTCACTTTCTCAACTTCACTGCTCGCATCTACGGCATGATGAGTCACCTCTTCGACCGCAGATTCCATTTGCGTTACAGCCGTTGCGATAGAATCCGTTTTCTTGCGCTGTTCGGCTAAGTCTTGACTGGTTTTATTACTCATTTCAAAACTGTCCGCTGCAACTTTGTTGACCATTTGGGCCGAATGTTGAACTGAACCAATCACATTGTGTAATTGTTCTCCAAGATGATTGATATCACGAACCACCTTGCCCATTTCAGAACGAAATGATTGGGTTATCTTCCATGATAAGTTGCCATTGGTCAGTTCATTCAAGGCCCGAGTGATAACCACAAGTGGCTTTTTCACTGAAAATACTACGGTGGTTGCCACTAATGCAGCAACAATAACAGCGACTATCGACAATGTGATATTGGTGGCCATTGAATAAGTTGATTGCTGTTCTGCATACTGGCGAGCAGAGTCCGATAAGGCTCTGATTCGAGCGGTCACATCCCCCGCTTCAATCACAATGTTGTCCATGTTCTGGCCAATTAGCTCTAACTTGGCACTGCTTTCACGTTGCAAATTGAGTGACTTAAGATGTTGTTGCATTAAACCGTCTGGACTTAGCACGGTACGATTCAATAAGTCGACATAACCTTGCAATGTTTTTTTGCTGTCCGGCATTTCTTTGATGACGTCAGTCAGCTTTTCTTTAAACATCTGTTGGTGCTGTTTAATTTGCTTTGTTAATGAATGTATTGCTTGATCATCATCCACCAGTAATGCTTTTTGTAGCAGGTTTTCAACACTCTTCCCTTTTGCTTCGGCAACATCTAAATCAATCACAACCAGTTCTTGATTATTCCATTCGGCTTCGGAATTCAATGCCGTAAGATCGCGTTCAAGATTTTGCCAACCAGATTCAAACTTAGACAGTTCATCTTCAGAAGCCTGTTTCGCTGCTGCGCGCTGTTCTTGAATGTCTAAATGCTGGTTCGATTCTTTAATCAAGTAATTCGCTTCTGTACCGACTTGTTTTACTTTATGCAAAAGCTGCGGATACCCCTCTATTTGATGGGTCAATGCTTGGTAGGATTCTTGGTAATGTTGCACTGCTTGGTGATATTCGTTCACCAGACGTCGTCTCTTCTGAGGGTCTAACTCGTTGGCGTGGAATAAGGTTAAACGGTTAATATTTTGGATGTCTAATAACACGGTATTAGAACTATCGAGTAACCCCGTTAACGTTGATGACGTCAATTTGAGTTGCTCAGCCATTCTGACTTGTGAAACATACGCTGACACGCTAATGCCCAACACAAATAAAATAACCACTGCGAAACCCGCAATGACTCTATGAATAAGGGACAAATACATCATAAACCTCTAGTAATGGGTAATAGGCGTGACGTCTCCTATAAAGTTTTATGATCGTTATTGACGTCTGCGCGATACCCTTACGTATACCATTCGCTTATGAAAGAAATGTGTCGATGTTGATTGAACTTTCATCAACTGAAACAATTTTCTAAAAATTGCTTCAGTGTGCGTTCTCAATATTATGGTTAGATGACAGAAAAATGATTAAAAAAGAAAGTGATAGATTAGTACAAAAATGAGCGATGGCACGCCGGCCCAGGCCAGTTTGATAATAGTTGCCATGGTAGATGTTGATTCTTCTTTCTGCGCCTCTAAGACATTTTTCTTCGCGTTCATGACTTCATCACGCTTTAAGAGTGACACTTTACCTTTTTTACTGGATTGAAAAGGCAATGACATGTGCAGCAGCGCAGCACTGCCCCATGAAATGACTAGGGTGATAAATGCGTAATCAACTACATGGTGTAGTGATAACACACCAAGCAATGTTTCTTCTGCGAACACAGCGAGATAGATAATAACATTAGTAATAATGACAAACTTAATGGTGCTAAACACAACTATGACCTCATGTGTATCGACCGGCCTAACGGCTCAAATAAACTTTTGCAGGGCGCACTATAGCAAGTGAGTGAATGATTGCCAAAATCAAAAAAGAGACTTGGATATAAATTCATTGCAATCAATAAGTTTTATCTCCCAAAGTCATAACTGATTCCTTGTACTTATTTTAAGCACATTTTATAACTTCTATAATGTACCCAAGATGACTGATGTTTAAAGGGGGCTATTTCATGTCATTCACGATCTCACAAGTGGTGCCAGCTCAAGCTAAGGCTATTGCTCCACTGTTCGATCAATTTCGCTTACTCAATCACCAACAAAGTAATCTACAAACAGCAGAGCAATATTTAACCGCACGGTTAATGAAACAAGAATCTGTCATTTTTGCTGCGGTTACCACCGAGAAAAAGTACTTAGGTTATGTTCAGCTTTATCCCACCTACTCTTCAATGACCGCTGGTCGCATCCTGATCATGCGCGATATGTTTGTTGTCAATGAAGCTCGGCGGCAAGGAATTGCATCAGCATTACTGAAACATGCTGCCGAATACGCAAAAGACATTCATGCGCAACGAATTGTCGTTGTCGCTGAGAAAGACAATGTAGCAGCGCAACATCTGTGCGAACATAATCGCTGCCCAATCAATAAAGAACTCATCTCTTACGAGCTATCCTCTTACGCACATTGACCTTTAAGCTCGTTTGGTTTCTAACATAAAAATGGCCTGCATCAGCAGACCATTTTCACTTATATCCGACAGGTTAAAAATCGTCTCGGCTATGCCTTTCTGGCAACGGCTCTTCACCCCAAGTGCGGTTCACTCGGCTACCACGTTTCACCGCTGGACGTGTCGCGATTTTTTCTGCCCAGACAATAACATGCGGGTAACTTTTTACATCGAGAAATTCAGCTGCACCATAAAGCTCACCCAATACCAATGCGCCATACCACGGCCAGATAGCAATATCCGCTATCGTATACTCATCACCCGCTACATATTGATGTTGCGCCAGTTGCTGATCTAATACATCCAATTGGCGTTTGGTCTCCATGGTGTAACGGTTAATTGGGTATTCTAGCTTTTCCGGCGCGTAGTTGTAGAAATGGCCAAAGCCACCACCCACAAAAGGCGCGCTCGCCATTTGCCAAAATAACCAGTTCATACATTCTACTTTTTGGATGCCATCTGGTAATAATTGCCCAAACTTTTCAGCAAGATAAAGCAAGATAGACCCTGATTCAAAAACACGCACAGGCTCTTGACCAGAATGATCAATCAAAGCAGGAATCTTGGAATTTGGATTTGCTGCAACAAACCCGCTGCCAAACTGATCCCCTTCACTGATGTTAATCAGATAAGCGTCATAGTCTGCGTCGTCAATACCAAGCTCCAGCAGCTCTTCCAGCATCACTGTCACTTTTACGCCATTAGGCGTTCCCATTGAGTAAAGTTGTAACGCATGCTTACCAACAGGTAATGCTTTCTCAAATCTAGCTCCTGCCGTTGGGCGATTAATGCTAGCGAATGCGCCACCGTTGTCACCTTGTTGTGTCCAAACTTTTGGTGGTACATAAGACGATTGTTGGCTCATCATAACTCCTTCGTTGTTGTTATCCCCAAGTCACCTCAAGATGGTATTTCAGCGAGAATGCATTCGCCCTCAGGGATCTCATTAACAATTATAGCGAGGTAAATAGACGAACTCGAAACCACTCATTTGAAGAAAACATTCAAATGATTCGAATATCATTAAGAGTAATAATCAACAAACTTAGCTAATATGCTTCGTGCGTATTCAGCCTCTTCCAATCCAGCTAATAAAGTCGGTATATCTTGTCCTTCTTGTTCAAGCTTGTGCTGATTGGTTTCAATTACGGCTTGAAGAAGCTCAGGTGTAAACTCCGGATGAAATTGAGTCGAAAGCGCCGTTGGTGAATAACGGATAATTTGATGTCCATCGCGCTCTGATCCTGCTAACACTTGTGCACCTTCTGGTACCACTGTGACCCGTTGAGAATGAGTTAAATGCGCTTTAAATTGAGTAGGCAAATGACTGAGGAGAGGGTCTTGTTGGGCTGTTTCGTTTAATGTCACCGGTAAACAACCAATCTCTTTTTGCTTAGGGAAGTAATCCACTTCACCACCTAACGCATAACTCATAAGCTGATGCCCATAGCAAACACCATACAATGGCATTTCAGCATCAACCGCTTTTTTAATCCACTCAGCCGTGCGTTCACTCCAAGGTTCATGATCGGTGACCATTGCCCACGAGCCAGTAATGACTACTAACCGGTCCTTACTCGGTTCAGGTAATGGTTCATCTAAATACACGCGAATAATCTCGACATCGCTTTCCTCAAGCCCCAAAGCTTGATAAAACCAATCCGCCAAACTTAAAAAGCGAGATTTAATCACCTCGGGTGCACTTCCTGTCTCGATGATAATTGGTTTATTGTGAGTTTTTACTGAGGTATTCAACGCTTGTCTCCTCCCTGGAAAATCATGACATCGTTATGGCTACAGTAGATAACACCCTACGCCGAGAATCAACACCAGATTGTTGTTATTTCAAATACAAGAATAAGAAAAGCATGCAGCAGATAATAGAAAAGAACAGAGCGAATCTGGACACCATTTTACTAACAAGTTGAATGATGCCCCACGGAGAAGAAGACGGCTTAATCCGATGCTAAGCTGCTGTTGGAGAGAGAATCAGGCTCAAATATATCCAGACTCGGTCTTGGTAATTACTGAGATCAAGATGGCATATGTCACTGATTTTATTCAGTCGATATCGCAGCGAATTGCGATGAATATATAACTGTTCCGCAGTCTTAGCACTGTCGAGGTTGTTTTCAAACCAACAGAGTAATGTTTTTTTTAACACAGGATCCATCTCATCGACACGGCGAACCGGTTCAAATAACAACTGCTGTTGCCACTGTTTACGCTCGTTGTCTAGAATCGCGGGTAGTGTCACTTGGTCAAATTCAAAGTAGCGTTGGTTTTTAAGTAACTTTTTACCGCTATTGAGCGCTGCGAGCGCACTTTGATATGAGGCAAATAGCTCCTTAGGGTGTGAATAATGTTTGCCTAGTGAGCCATACACCGGAAAATCAATCGTGTCATCAATGTCAATAACACGCTGAATTTGATGCCAATCGCTATTGGTTTCTGAATGCTGTAACAATAACAACAAGCGGTATTTTGTTAATTCAACAGATAACCGTTCTCGATTCCATCTTTTCACCAAATTGTGCACGACATTCAGTTGGTCACTATTTTTCGTTTCCAATAGACACACAACGTAGCCCGCATATAAATCGATTTTCAGTGGGATAGCCTGAGATTCAACCATATCGAAATCAGCTTGCTGATCAATCCATTGCAGTAATAAGTCCTTTCGGCGTTGATCCTTCCAATGACTCTGTTCAACCACATACTCATGCTCTACTGTCATCTCAGCCGCCATTTTGACAAGCTCACCCAGATGGCGAATGTCATTAGGCGGGCCAGAAATACCAATCACCCCGATAATGGTGTTTTTGAACATAATTGGTAAATTTACTCCGGGCTGTGTGCCTCGCATGTTTTGCGCTGTAACATCATCGATTTCTACAATGGTACGCTGGCTTATCGCAACAACGGCGCCACTATGCTTTTGATACTTACGCGATGGATTGGTTGATGCAATGATCAACCCATCGGCATCCATCACATTAATTGGGTATTGAATAACACGCTGAGCATGGTAAACAATCTGCTCAGCAATCTCTGTATTTAGTTCCATTTATTCACCTCACCATCACATCTTATCCATGCGTTATCTCCCAATAATTATCCGTTCACCGAAGTAACAACGTCATGTTCAACGCTGGGGAAATAAGAAAAAGGCCACCGCGGATCGACGGTGGCAAACAGGTATTAATGACTATCTTTAATCACGAACTAAACAAGGTTTTTTAGGATCAAATGTCCAATCTGGAATCAGATATTGCATGCCTTTAGAGTCATCACGGGCACCCAGACAGTTGTCTAAATACAGTTTGTTCGCTTCTTCTACTTTTTCCCAATCAAGAGTAATACCTAATCCAGGAACATCAGGAACAGCGATTTTGCCATCCTTGATTTCAAATGGTGCGGTAGTAAGGCGTTGATTACCTTCTTGCCAGATCCAGTGAGTATCAATCGCAGTAATGTGGCCAGGTGCCGCTGCCGCTACATGAGTAAACATGGCTAATGAAATATCAAAGTGGTTATTAGAGTGTGAGCCCCAAGTGTAACCAAATTCATGACACATTTGCGCCACGCGTACAGAGCCTTCCATTGTCCAGAAGTGTGGGTCTGCAAGTGGGATATCCACTGACTGTAGACTCAAAGAGTGACACATCTGACGCCAATCCGTCGCAATCATATTTGTTGCGGTTGGTAGACCAGTACGACGACGGAATTCAGAGAGAATTTCACGACCTGATAAGCCATTTTCTGCGCCACATGGGTCTTCTGCATACGCTAACGTATCTTTAAGATCTTGTGCCAACTCTACTGCTTCTTCTAGCGACCAGGCACCTTTAGGGTCAAGAGTGACACGCGCATCTGGGAAAGCTTCTTTGATCGCTTTAACCGCTTTTGCTTCTTCTTTACCAGCTAATACACCACCTTTTAATTTAAAATCGTGGAAACCATAACGGTCGTGACTGGCTTTCGCGAGGCGAGCAACGGTTTCTGGCGTGAGCGCTTCTTGGTGGCGAATGCGATACCACTCACACGCATCATCATCTTGGCTTTGGTAAGGCAAATCTGTTTTATCTTTATCACCGACAAAGAATAAGTAACCTAATACCTCAACCGCATCACGTTGTTGACCATCACCAAGAAGTGAAGCGACATTCAAACCAAGGTGTTTACCTAATAGGTCAAGAAAGGCAGCTTCAATCGCAGTGATCACGTGCACTGTTGTGCGAAGGTCGAAAGTCTGTACACCACGGCCAGAAGCGTCGCGATCATTGAATTTATGTTTTACTGCTGTTTTGACATTTTTGAATTCACCCACAGAACGACCTAGCACCAGTTCACGAGCATCTTCTAAGGTTTGGCGAATGTTTTCCCCTCCAGGGACTTCACCTAGACCTTCATTACCAGCACTATCTTTTAGGACTACGATGTTACGAGTGAAAAAAGGCGCATGGGCACCACTTAAGTTAAGCAGCATACTGTCACGACCTGCAACGGGAATAACATGCATTTCAGTAATGGTAGGTACGCTCATAATTCTTTCCTCTTGCTATTAAGCTATTGAATAAGTTCTTTAATTAAATAATGTTTGGAGCAAACGTTATTGTTAAATAAATGAGAAGATAACGAGGGCTACACAAAACCCTGTCAGACCAACAATGGTGTCGGTGACCGTCCAAGTTTGTAGCGTTTGTTTTTCAGTCAGGTTTAAGTATCGATTCGCTAACCAAAAACCTGAGTCGTTAACATGAGAAAGTAGTTTTGCACCGCCGCCAATCGCTATAGTGACAACGGCAAGTTCAGCACCACTTAAATGCATAGGTTCTAGCATAGGCTGAATCAAACCGACCGCAGTTAGCATGGCAACGGTTGCTGATCCTTGAATTACACGGACAAAACCAGCAAACAAGAAAGCTAATACAACCACTGAGAGATCATATTGTGCAAGGAAATCACCGACCGCTTGGCCAACACCAGAATCCACGAGAACTTGTTTGAATACACCACCAGCACCGGTAACCAAGATGATGACGCCTGCAGGTTGGAGTGCAGAGCTACAGATATCCATCACTTCTTGTTTAGATAATCCGCGACGGAAACCCAGTAAATAGAACGCCATAAAACAGGCGACTAAAATGGCGGTAAATGGGTGACCAATAAACTCAAACCATGCATACATTGGAGACGTTGACGCAATAAAATGTAGCGCGATCGATTTTAAGCCAATCATGATTAAAGGAAGTAAGATTAAGCCTAATGCCAAACCAAATGTAGGTGGGATCTCTTGGTCTGACGCACATTCACCAGCACACTCTTTACCTTTCAATGGTGGTAGTGGCATTTCAACCCGTTTAGAGATCCAATTACCGTAGATAGGACCCGCAAGAATCATCGCTGGCACAGCAGCTAAAATACCAAATGGGATAACATAACCGAAATCTGCGCCCAATTGTGAAGCAACTAAAATAGGGCCTGCTGTTGGAATCAAATACGCTTGGCAAGCGGCAATCCCCGCCAGCAAAGCACAACCATTGGCAGTCACAGTACCACCACCACGACGCGCCGTAGCAAAAACCAAACCGATCAGAAGTACAACTGCCACATCAAAAAACAGAGGTAAAGCGCAAATCAAACCGGTTAAACCCACAGCCCATGGCGTGTATTTTTGGCCCACTTTACGCACGAGCGTCTGTCCAATAACATCCAGAGCTCCGGTTTGTTCCATCACGCGTCCAAACATTGAACCGAGCGAAACCACCACAGCGATAAAGCCCAATGTACCAGCCATACCTTCTTGAATGGTTTTGTTAATATCCGCAGGCGACATACCTGTGGCTATCCCGGCCACCATTGAAACCAATATTAAGGCTATCACCGCATGTAACCTGGCCTTCATCACCAGGAAGAGTAGAAGCAATATTGAACCAACGGCGGTCCAAATAAGATACATATCTGACATAGTAGTACTGTTCCACGTTAATTAATAAATAGGGTTACTTCACTAGAGGGGCGCTTTGTATAACTAACGCTATATTTTTACTTGTATTTTTTAAGTTTTCTTCACATGTCTCGTAGGCTTCTGCCAACATCATTGGCCGAGGTAATACGGAAAAGACAGCGCTAACACCTTGTTCATATACCGCATCTACATCATTAGAGACACTACCTGCAATCCCTATAACGGGAACGCTGTATTCAAATGCCAAATTACCCACGCCACATGGCACTTTGCCGCGTGCACTTTGACTATCGATACGACCTTCACCTGTAATCACAAGATCGGCATCTTTCACTTGTTCTCGTAATCCAACAAGCTCGCTAATAATGTCAAATCCATTACGTAATTCTGCTTGGCAAAATACCGAGAGTCCGGCACCTAAACCACCCGCAGCACCGCCACCACTGATAGTGAGGGCGTCTTGACCAAGATCTTGTTGAATCACCTTCGCAAAGCGCTCTAGGCACAGATCAAAATGGGCAAGCTGTTCTGGTTTCACTCCTTTTTGAGGACCGAACACATAAGTCGCTCCCTGCGGCCCTAGCAACCGATTATCCACATCACACGCAACTTCAAATTCAATATTGGCTATTGCGGGCTCAAAGCGGCTTAAATCGATATGTTCGATGTCAGCTAATGCTGCACAACCCACACTCAGTTCTTGCCCATCTTTAGCTAAAAGTTGCGCTCCCAGTGCTTGCACCATGCCAGCACCAGCATCATTCGTAGCGCTGCCACCAATAAATAAAACAATGTGATTCACGCCACGGTGGATAGCATCAGAAATAACTTGGCCAACCCCATAGGTGGTTGCTACTTCTGGGTGACGCTGCTCGGGTGTGGTATGTTCAATGCCGCAAATTTTGGCGATTTCAATGAGTGCAGTTTTACCATCGGCTTCAAGAAAATAACTGGCTTCTCGATCATTAAAATAAGCATCTTTGATCATTAACGAGATTTCTTGGCCCTGTACGGACGCTTTAATTGCATCAAGTGACCCTTCACCACCATCAGCCATTGGTACTTTCATGTACTCAGCACTTGGAAATACCTCTCTAAAGCCACTTTCAATATGCTGCGCAACATGTTCTGCAGACATGCTCTCTTTATATGAGTCAGGCGCAATTACAATTTTCATACGTCGTCCTTTATAAGAGGTAGTGGCTGAAACAACAGCCACTACTGGCGCCAATTACTCAGCGATTTGTGTATTAGTGAGTTTCTCGTAGTACAGAGCCAAAGCATCGTGGTCACATGAGCCATGACCATCTTCACGCAAGCTGTACATCATTTCTAAGACTTGACTCGTTAATGGCAATTGAGAGCCAACGCCATGAGAAGTATCCATTGCATTGCACAAATCTTTGATATGAAGATCAATACGGAAGCCAGGTTCGAAATTGCGTTCAAGAACCATCGGTGCTTTTGCATCTAATACAGTAGAACCTGCTAGACCACCGCGGATAGCTTGATAAACACTGCGTGGGTCTACACCTGCTTTTTTCGCAAGGACCAGAGCTTCACTCATTGCTGCAATGTTGAGAGCAACGATCACTTGGTTAGCCAGCTTAGTGACGTTACCTGCACCGACTTCACCCACATAAGTCACTGAAGATGCCATCGCACTGATGACTGATTCGTATTTGTCGAATAGTGTCTTATCACCGCCAACCATAACAGCTAAAGTGCCTTCCACCGCTTTAGGTTCCCCACCAGAAACTGGTGCATCAAGATAATTCACGCCCAATTTTGCTAATTCGTAGGCAATTTCGCGGCTAGCAAGTGGCGCGATAGAACTCATATCAATAACAGTGGCACCTTTTTCAGCACCTTCAACAGCACCACCTTCACCAAGCAATGCTGCTTTTACATGGGGTGAATTTGGTAACATAGTCACGATGACTTCTTTACCTTTTGCGGCTTCAGTTGATGATTCTGAGCCAGTCGCACCCGAATCAACTAATTCATTAATTGCATCCGCGTTATTGTCATACACGGTGAGCTCGTGACCTGCTTTCAGTAGGTTTTTCGCCATAGGTTTACCCATGATACCTAGGCCAATAAATGCGATTTTCATGAATCCTCCTTATAGGAACTTCTCTTTGAGTTGAACAGCGGCTGATTTAAAGATGCCAATATCGCTACCAACAGCGACAAAATTGGCACCTAATTCCAAATAGCGATTAGCATCATCTTGTTTAGGAGCAAGAATGCCGCAGCTTTTACCCGCTTTTTTAGCGGCATTGATAACGTTACAAATACTGTCAAAGACTTCTGAATGAGACGGGTTACCAAGATGCCCCAAAGAAGCAGCTAAATCAGAAGGGCCAATGAACACCCCATCGATGCCATCTACAGCTAGAATGTCTTCAACGTTAGTTAATGCAGAACGGTCTTCGATTTGTACAACAATCGAAATGTTGTCATTGATTTTTTGTTGATAATCGGGTTGGAATCCCCAGTTGTTGCTACGATGTGCCACACTCACCCCACGGACACCTGCTGAAGGGTAGCGGGTATAGCTCACAGCATTTTCTGCTTCTTCTTTAGTACATACAAATGGCACTAAGAAATTATAGAAACCAATATCTAATAAACGTTTAATTTCAACTTTGTCGTTAAATGTAGGGCGCACAAAAGGTGCTGAATCGCTGTCTTTTAATGCCATTAATTGATGAATTAAAGAATTAATATCGTTTGGTGCATGCTCACTATCAATTAATATCCAGTCAAAACCAATCTGGCCTAATAATTCTGTAGTCAGTGGATTGGTCATAGCAGCCCAGCAACCGATCATTCGTTCGCAATTAATTAATTTCTGTCTTGCTTGATTAGGAAAAATATTTTTCATGACGCACCTTGATAGTCGATTACGATGAAGAAAATTAAACCACTTCCATTTATTCGACACATTAGGCAATCGGACAAATCTTTAGGGTTAATTTTTCATCTCACTTGTGCGTTTGCACAATACACCTGTGACCCATCTCGCCAAAAGTGGATCTTTTGTGTGCGAAATCACAAAACAATGTTGGTAAACAATAAGTTAAAAAATATCGCTTTTGTGGTTATGAACAAAAAGGAAGGATTTTCACGATTGAAGAAACGAGGTTGTTAAGCCAATATTAAATATTAAAGTAGGAAGATTTTGATGGGGAGTATTGAATACCGTATAGGAACAAAACCTGTAAGTTCAGACAACTTCCTAAACGGTAAGGTAGGATTATTTACGCACTCAATGGTTGATGGGCGTGATCCAATAATTTCTTAATAGGCATATCTTCTTTTATTACTGGTGATTTAATGACGATATAACTAAAATACTTTGAAATTCCAATATTACTATCTACCATACTTTCAATTACTTCTTGATAATGTGCGATATTGCGAGTTACAAATCTGAGTAAATAATCATAACCACCACTAATAAGATGACACTCCATTATTTCGTCAACTTGTTTTAAATAATTCTCAAATTTAATAAAATCTTCTCGTTTATGACCATTTAAATATACTTCTGTATAAACGGTAATATATTCAGTAATCTTTGCGATATTAAGAAATGCTTTGTAATCTTTGATGAAACCCGCTTGTTCTAAACGTTTGACCCGCTGCAGGCACGGGCTTGCAGATAAGCCCACCACATCAGCCAGTTTTACATTGGTCATGCGACCATTCTTCTGTAGCTGAGTTAGGATATTGATATCGATACGATCCAACCGAAAATCCGTTGCCATGGGTCTCTCCTTCTACTTATGGCGACAAACAGCTATCGCTAATGACCTCGCACTTTTTCACGTTAGGTTCTTCATCTAAGAACCTATACGACCCCGTGAACAACAAAATATGAGAGGCGTATTCACCTTAGTGTTTGCTGTTATTGTGAAATCTCTATATAGCTAATCGTTAGATAAAATAGCAGGTAAACCAAGCCACTTTTCTTAGAGAAAAGGACACGATTCGAGGCTATTTCTCTATGACTAACAATAAGCTACTAAGCATATTCAGTGCCACTTATCCTAAGTTTTCTCTGATGTTCAACAATAAGACTGACTAACGATTCCTTTGAACCATCAAAAGCTCGACTAATCTCTCGAATATAGGGAAACGAAAGTCGTTGAGCATTTTGCGGATTAGTGACCACTAATCCCTGCTCATCGGTAAGCCCAATTGACCTAAGAAAACGTTGAATTTGATCAGGTTCCATATCGCGTAACAAAATGTCATTTTTCTCAATACCGAATCTTTTTTTAATAAATTCAATATCTTCCATTTCTCTATCACAACGCACAACCACACGATAAAATTTCTTTAGATAATGTAATGCTCCATAGGCATCTTCATAATCAGGCCATTTACCTATCGAGCGAGAATAATGCAGCATTTCTCTCCAGTTTGTTTCACGAGAAAAGTGTTCTAGAACTTCCGCAAAACAGAAGCATTGAATGGCAGAAAAGCCAAGTTCAGGAAGTCGTTCAATATATTTGGCATAGGCCGTTTCAAATGCCGTGATCGCCGCTCGCCGAGTCACACTATTCTGCGGTAGATCCTGCCGCAGATTATACAAATTAGTCAAAAAACCTTGATGATGATTTATTAGAACCCCGTCACAATCGAGGATTAGAACTTCTAATTCCTTTTTTTTCATACCGCATATCCTTTTGCCTATATGTCCATTATCTGTGCGTCCATGCACTATTTTTGATCATATGAAAAACCAAACAGTATTTTATGCTGCTTTATTAACAATCAAATGCATCAAGTTTGTCATGTGTATTCCTTCATCACAACTAACTAGCTGAAATGACAAGCTATGATTCATAGCACTCATCCCAGCTAGCCGACATACCATTTATTGCGCGGTGAGTACTTTTTTACATGCTCGTTCAAGCATGCTTAGTGCCTCAATTAACTGCTCTTGCGGCGTATTAACCGGTGGTAAGAAACGTATGGCATTACGATAAGTCCCACATTTAATCACCAGCAGACCTTCTGCACGGCAAGCATCAATTAATGATTGGGTGATGTCTGCATCCGGCGTTAGCGCATCATCCCCTTTCGTGAGTTCCATCGCTAACATAAAACCCGCACCACGAACGTCAGCAATTTCTTTGAATTTTGGCATAATGTCGTTCAATCCCGCTTTAAAGAACTCCCCATTACGGCGTGATAAATCGAGCAAATCTTCATTTTTGTACAGATCGATAACCGCAAGCGCTGCTGCACATGCCAATGCATTGCCTCCATAGGTACCGCCTAGTCCTCCTGGTAGCGGCCCATCCATAATGTCAGCTTTGCCGACAACCGCCGATAGTGGTAACCCTCCTGCCAGACTTTTCGCTGTGGTGACGAGATCGGGTTGAACGCCAGTATGTTCATAACCGAACATCGTACCGGTTCGCCCAAAACCTGCTTGTATTTCATCGCAAATCAGCACAATGCCGTGCTCTGTGGTGATATCGCGCAGCGCTTGCATAAATTCAGTTGGTGCTTGTAAAAATCCACCATCACCCTGTACTGACTCAATAATTATGGCCGCCACTCGGTCGGGAGTCACATCCGTTAAAAACAATTCATTTAACGCGTCTAGCGCATCTTCACTGGTAATGCCACGAAATTCATTTGGATAAACAGTGTGATACACTTCCGCTGCCAAAGGGCCAAAGTTCTGCTTATATGGCGCACTCATGCCGGTTAATGTGCTGCCCAATAAAGTACGACCGTGGAAACCACCACGAAATGAAATAACAGCCGGACGATTGGTGTAACCACGCGCAATTTTCACTGCATTTTCAACGGCTTCTGCGCCAGATGATAACAACACCGTTTTATATTGTTCTTTCCCTTTGCCCACTAGCGCATTGAGCTCTTGCGCCACTTTAATATACGGTTCGTAAATCGCTACCTGAGCACAAGGGTGCGAAATTTTGCCAAGCTGATCATTAACCGCCTTGACCACTGCTGGATGGCTGTGACCGACGTTTAATACACCAATCCCACCGACAAAATCTAAATAACGCTGACCATCAACATCCCACAGCTCAGTTCCTGAAGCTGTCTCGATGGCCACAGGGTGAGCATTGACCAAACCTCTTGGCACATTTTGGTTTTTCAATTCCATTAAATTTGCAGTATTTGCACCCATTTCCATTGCCACTTCTCCTTGAATCGATATTCACTAATTAATATGGGAGACAAAGCCAATTCACCTAGCGAATTACCTGTTGCTTGCCCATGCTATAAACGCTACCACCTTTGCTCAGTGCGCAGTGCTTTATTGCGGAATGGAATATCCATATTTCACTCTTTTTTGCAGATAAACAGCACATTCCATTGCCATAGGTGAGTTTCATGCCTAGAAGCTAGATTTTTCCGATAATCTTCCGTTCTACATAGTGATAAAAGCACCATTTACTGACAGCTTCTGGCACAATATATCCGCGAATAATTAAACGAGGGAACGATGTGGTTATTCTTTACAACTCAATGCCTAAACGAGGCCAACATTGGCAGCAACGACTCAAACAAGACTTTCCGGATGTCGAATTTCGTCTCTGGCCAGATCACGGTGATTTAAATGAAGTGACGGGAATAGTGGTTTGGAAGGTCGATACTGAACTACTTGCTCAGTTACCAAATTTACAAGTAATTTTTACCGTTTCAGCAGGTATCGACCAAATTCCTCTCGATTGTATTCCCGAAAGTGTGCAATTAATTCGAATGATTGATCACGATCTTGAGCAACAATTAACTGAATACAGCTGTGCCACTGCGCTATCCATTTATCGCGGTTTCCATCTTTATCGTGAAGCGCAAGCACACAGTAGCTGGAAGCCACACAGTGTTGGTCCTGCTAGCGAATACCGTATCGGTGTGATGGGACTAGGTCAGCAAGGTAAAGCTATTTTGCGCGGACTTAAACCGTTTGGTTTTGCACTTAGCGGCTGGGCAAGAAGCCAATATTCATTAGAAGGGGTCGACTGCTTCGCTGGCAATGAGCACTTACCAGACTTTCTCAATCAACTTGATATTTTACTTTGCGTTTTACCATTAACCGAGCAAACTCGAGATATTCTCAACCAGACCTTGTTTGAACGATTGCCACAAGGTGCCGCGCTTATCAATATTGGCCGTGGTGAACATTTAGTAGAACAAGATCTTATCAATGCATTAAATGAACAACATTTGAGTTATGCGGTATTGGATGTCACCAGAGAAGAACCTCTGCCGAAAGAACATCCATTTTGGTTACACCCTAAGATCATGTTAACCCCGCATGCTGCAGGCTTAACCCGCCCAGAATCAGGCTACCAATCCTTTATCAAAAACTTGCAAAGCTATTTAAATGGTGAGAAAGCGATAGGATGGGTTGACCGAAATAAAGGCTATTAATCCCCACACTACAAATGAAACGCGGCATTAAGCCGCGTTTTCTTTATTCCTTATAAATTACCCATGTGCCAAGCTTTAACTTCTAGGTATTCATCTAAACCGAGTTGTGAACCTTCACGTCCCAATCCAGATTGTTTAATCCCACCAAATGGCGCGATATCCATTGAGATAACGCCAGAGTTTAGGCCCACCATGCCAAACTCTAACGCTTCACCGACGCGCCAAGCTCGTGGCATATCAGACGTGTAATAATAAGCACCGAGGCCAAATGGCGTGTTATTGGCTTCCTCAATGACGCTTTCTTCATCAGTAAAGCGAATCAGAGGAGCTAATGGACCAAAGGTTTCTTCACGGCACACCACGGAGTCTAAACTCACATTGGTTAAAATCGTTGGTACGACAAAAGGTTGGTCATCATCCGGCACACCACCACTCAGTAATGTCGCCCCATTTTCCAACGCATCTTCAATATGGTATTTCACCTTTTGCACCGCTGCTTGATTGATCATTGGACCAATCGTGGTGCCTTCAGCCATACCGTCGCCCACCACTAACTGCTCCACTTTCACTTTAAGTGCCGCGGCAAATTCATCGTAAATAGCATCATGCACAAATACGCGGTTAGCACATACACAGGTTTGTCCTGCGTTACGGAATTTGCTGACCATTAAACCATCAACAGCAGCCGCTATATCGGCATCATCAAAAACAATAAATGGTGCATTACCGCCTAATTCCAAACTCAAACGTTTGATCGAGATGGCACTCTGCTCCATTAATAAGCGCCCTACTCGAGTAGACCCTGTAAAGGTGATTTTGCGAATGGCATCATGAGAGGTAAACACACTTCCAATCAGCTCGGCATCGCCAGTAAGCACATTAAATATCCCTGCTGGTACACCGGCACGTTCAGCTAATTCAGCCAACGCCAGTGCGGATAGTGGCGTTAAATCAGCCGGTTTCACCACGATTGGACAGCCAGCAGCCAACGCTGGCGCACATTTTCGAGTAATCATCGCTGCAGGAAAGTTCCACGGCGTTATTGCCGCACACACACCTATAGGCTGTTTGATCGTCATAATCCGACGATCTGCGGAAGGCGACGTCAGTGTTTGCCCTTGAATACGGCGCGCCTCTTCGGCAAACCATTTAATAAAACTCGCCGCATATGCAATCTCTCCTTTAGCTTCTGGTAATGGCTTACCTTGCTCTAACGTCATGATAAGCCCCAAGTCGTCTTGGTTTTCCATCATGAGATCGTACCAACGGTATAAAATGGCGGAGCGTTCAGCCGTCGGTACTTTGCGCCAACTGGCCCAACTTTGTTCCGCAAACTCAATGCTATCTAACACCTGAGCTTTTGATAAAGCAGGAACGGTTGCAATTACTTCAGAGGTTGATGGATTGATGACATCAATCGTAGAACTATCATCAGCATCAAACCATTGACCTTGGTAATACGCTTGCTCTTTGAGTAATGATGGATCGTTCAATGAGCTAATAAATGAAGACAGTGCCATAATTCTCTCCCTGTAAATCGATTGGCATCGTATTTTTTATTCACATATGTGAGCAGTAAATTGCTCAAGTAATTGGTGACAAGCGTCAAGCTGTGTGAGCTCAACATATTCATCTGGTTTATGCGCTTGGGCAATTGAACCTGGGCCGCAAACAACAACTGGGGCATTTAAGTATTGAGAAAACAACCCACCTTCAGAACCGAATGCTACCTTTATCAATTGAGTTTCTGGTGTGGAATGCGCCATCAAAGATTGCACCATGGCGTTATCTGACTCAGTATTCAATCCCGGGTAACGACTCATGCACTCAAATTGAATATCCGCATTACTATCAGGATGCTCTTCTCTTGCTTGAGCAACAATCTCTTTGGCTTGTTCAAACACGGTATTGAGTGATGCATCCAAATCATCTTCCGCTAGGTGGCGGATTTCAAAATCAAAGTCGCACTGTTGTGGCACGATATTAATTGCTTTCCCACCTTCTATTTTCCCAACATGCACTGTCGAGTAGGGAATATCGTATGCCTCGTCTCTGGCTCCATGCTGTTTAAAATCACGCTGCATTTGGCGCAATTGCGCCATCACATCACACGCTAAATAAATCGCATTGACTGACAAAGGTGCCCGTGATGAATGTGCTTCCTGACCATGGCAATGAACGCGATACGCTGCTTTCCCTTTGTGTCCCAAAGCAATATTCATTAATGTCGGTTCACCTACAATACACAATAGTGGTTCGACTTCGATATGTTTTAGATGCAATAAAAGATCTTTAACGCCTAAACACCCCAACTCTTCATCAAAACTGATCGCTAAATGCACCGGTCGTGATAACGGTTTCTGTGCTAGTGAAATCATGACGTTAATTGCGACAGCAAGAAAGCCTTTCATATCACAGGCCCCTCGCCCGTAGAGCTTACCACTCTCAATTTGAGGGTAAAAAGGCTCATAATGCCAATTTTGCCCCGCGACCGGGACAACATCTGAATGCCCCGATAACAATATGCCAGGAACGGATGGATCACCAACGGAAGCAAACAGCGCGGCCTTTGCCTGATCGGGATCGTCAATTTGCGTGGTATTGATACCGTGACTTTGCAATAAATCAGCGACATATTTGATTAAGTCTAGGTTTGATTCTGAAGAAATCGTCGGAAAGCGAATAAGTCGCTCAAGCAGTTCTGCATCCGTCATTTAAGCAATTCTCTTGGCTGGTTGTGGCAAAAATCTCTGAATATCAAATGGTTCAATATACGTCGATGTCTCACCTGTCGCGATAAGTTCTGCCATCACGTCCCCAACTGCTGGGCCTAACTGGAACCCATGTCCACAAAATCCAAATGCATAATAGAGCCCTTCCGTAGTACTGCTTGGCCCCATAATAGGCAGTGAGTCAGGTAAATAACTTTCGATACCACTCCAACTGCGAATAATATGAATGTTACTCAGCTCAGGAACAATACGGTGCAGCTGCTGCATCTGGTAAATCATCGCTTGAGGCTCAAAACGGGCTTTGCGGGCGTCCATATCAGGGATAGTGCGATGGCATCCGCCGATGATTATATTCCCTCTTGGTATCTGACGAAAATAGATTGAATCCATTTCATTGGGCGAAGAGACCCCAATGACTGTTTTAAACCGATAAGGTAATGGTTCGGTTACCGTCATTTGCGGTCCACGCGTAAACAGTGGTACCGATTCGCCAAACTGATTAGATAACCTTTGAGCCCAAGCGCCCGCAGTAATTAGCAATTGATGGCAATGGTATATCACCCCTTCTTTGGTCTGAACGGTGAAGCCGTGCTCGTTCTTTGCCACGCGAGATATTTCACAATGTTCATAAATATCCGCTCCTAGCTTTTTGGCAACGCGAGCAAAAGCTGGTGAGGCTAAACGGGGGTTAGCGTGTCCATCAAGTGGTGCATATGAGCCAACCAGAACATCTTTACCCAAATAGGGGAAACGATCATGTAGCGCTTTGCCGGTTAATACTTCTAACTTAAGAGCTTGTGCTCGTGGATCGTTGGCGTAATCTTCAAATTGTTGAATGACCTGTTCTTCATAACCAATCCGCATATGACCACTTTGAATAAACTCCAAATCGTCACCGATCAGTTGCGGCAATTTTCCCCATAAATCTCGCGAGCGGTTAGCGAGTTCCAGCTGATCCAGATGGCGACCTTGGCGGCGTACGTTGCCAAAGTTGACGCCACTGGCATACTGCCCAATCCGATTTTGCTCAAACAAACCAACCTTAATTCCACGTTGGCTAAGGAAAAAGGCACTGGCCGTCCCCATAAAGCCACCACCAACTATGATCACATCGTAAAAATTTGTCTGGCTCATGCACTCACCTCCGACTCTCCATTCCGTTCATCAACTAAGTTCACCACTGGAATCTGGTTAATGATTTGAGGTTGATGCAAATACACATCCACAGGCAGAGGTTTGACTGGCGCTTGAGAACGCTGGCGTCCTACGAACGTATCATTATGCTGTGATGCTTTCGCGATTAAGTGGCGATTAACATGCTCACAATACCGGCCTTGGCAACGTCCCATACCTACTCTGGTAAATGATTTAGAACGGTTGACTTCATCAGCCTGTTTATAACGAACACTTTGCTTAATTTCGCCCGCTTTAATCATTTCACAGCGACAGACGACCGTCTCATCCGTTAACTCAGAAATCATATGCGCAGGCCAAGGAAACGCTTTTTGTAATCCCAAACCAAACCGGCGAAACCGCGCGAGTTTTTTGAGCATTTTTTGTTTCAGGGCTTTTTGCCGATTATGGGTCATCGTCAATACCATTGCCGCCGGATCCAAATCTTGTAACAGTGATAAGGCGGCTAAACGCCCAGCACACTCGGCAGCATCTGCACCTAAAATAGCGGTTCCATCACCCGCACTATAAACGTGAGGTACCGACGTACGCCCTTCCCCGTCCGTGTTAAGTAGCCACAACTGGCTCAGTTCATCAAAAGAGAAGTCACAACCAAGTAAGTCCGCGAGTTGAGTTTCTGGTTTTAAATGAAAGCCGGTTGCTACAGCATCACAATGAATTTGAATGTTTTTCCCATTAGGGAGTTTCGCTTCAACACCGCACACGCCCTGCTCATCGTGGGCAATGCGTTGCGGTGTAATGCCAGAATATAATGCCACCCCGGCACGCTTCATTTGCAACATAAAATAAAGACCAGACCAAAGAGCTTGTGGCTTGGACAATAATCCCATTAACCCTTTGCACCGATCTTTCAATGTTGAGGTGTCTAATACGGCTTTAACATCAGCGCCTGCTTTAACGTATTGGTAAGCGACTAGATAAAGTAATGGCCCAGTGCCCATAAAGGTGACATGTTCGCCAATCGACAAACCTTGATGCTTTAACGCGACTTGGGCACCACCTAAGGTATAACTCCCCGCATTTTGCCACCCTTCTATCGGCATCACACGATCAATTGCGCCAGTACACAATACAATTGAATCATAATGAATCTCTAACGGTTGGCCATCTTGATGAGCATAAACAATCTTATCTTGTACATTCCACACTGAAGTGTTGGGATAATACAAAATCTTAGACTCAATACGATCAGCACTGCGATGAAGCGCTTGTGCTTTAGCGGCTTCGCTACCATATAACGTCTTATAGCCACGCTTGAAATTGGGGGGTTGACGGCGATAAATTTGTCCGCCACTACGTGGTTGCTCGTCGATCACCACAGGTGTTAATCCTGCATCCACCAGCGTCTGTGCACACCTAATACCAGCAGGCCCCGCACCGATTATGACAACTCGTGAACCTTCCATACGGCCTCCGGTTGTTTTGTAACGATTTCCATTCCAGATTCTACGGAAGTTGAACATGAACGCAGTCTTTTACCTTGCGCGGTCCATACCCAGCAATCTTGACATGCCCCCATCAGGCAGAATCCAGCTCGATGTTGATGATCAAACTCATTCGTTCTTAACGCCCCTTGATGCGTTAATATGGCCGCCATTACCGTATCTCCCTGTTTGGCATGCACTAACTCACCATCGATATGAATCATGACCGTCTTTCTATCGCGCTCAGCAACACGTTTAAAGCGACTGTTCATTAACCAATTCCTTTCCCGTTGTGTTGGTCGAGGGACACCAGCGATTTTGATGTCGCTTTTGATGATGTTCTCCGTTAACTGGTAAATTATCTGGTTTTAATAAACACAGTATCTGACCACCCAGAGCGGTTTTACGTATTCCAGGCGCATTACGGTCGCAAATCCCCGTAATCCGGTGCGGGCAACGTTCAAGAAAAGCACAGGTTTCAGTATGCTCAGGCACCTGATAAAAAGAAGGCTTAGCTAATTGCACCGTGGCTAAACGAGGCTCTTCAATCCAATCTTGACGAATTTGTGGAATGGAATCGATCAACAATGCCGTATACGGATGTAGCTCACCCTGTTGTAATTTATGAGTATTGGCCGTTTGAACTTGATGGCCTTTGTACATCACCACCACTTGCTCGCACAGAGAGCGAACGGTATGAATATCATGACTGATGAATAAGTAAGAAAGGCCTAATTTGGCTTTTAGATCTTTTAACAAATCCAAAATAGCAGCGCCAACAACGGTATCTAGAGCCGACGTCACTTCATCACAAATCACTACTTTAGGCTCAGCAGCTAACGCACGCGCTAAATTGATGCGCTGTTTTTGACCACCAGACAGCGCAGAGGGCTTACGATCAATCAGATCAGCGGGCAGTTGAACAAGCTCTAGCAACTCATAAATACGTTTTTCACGCTCTCCTCGGGACATGGAAAAATACGCTTTAAGCGGCCGGCCAAGCAATTGGCGAATGGTATGTTTCGGATTAAGCGCGTTATCCGCACTTTGAAACACCATTTGAATTTCTCGGCACTGCTTTTTGGTGCGCATGGAATAAGGCCCATTAAGCTCTTCACCACACAGCTTCATGCTTCCCAATGCAGGCGGTAACAAACCGGCCACCACTTTGGCCAACGTCGTTTTACCTGAGCCTGATTCACCAATAACACCAATCGCGTGGCCAGGATAGAGGGTCACATTAATATCATCTAATACTTTCGCTTCTGGAATACCGTGTGAATTACGCTTGCCATAACCAGCAAGGATCTTTCTGAGAACTAACAACGGCTTTTGCGTCTGCGACGCCACTGAAGTCGGGGTCTGATAGGTGCTTGTGACTTTAACACTTGGTGATGCGGCATCGAGCAATTGTTGCGTATAAGCATCATCTGCTTGAGTTAAAATTTGCGCCGTTGAGTTACACTCGCGAATTTCCCCCTGATTTAACACCACGATTTTATCAGCGACTTGCGCAACAACGGCCAAATCATGGGAAACATATACGGCGGTTACCCCACGCTTTTTTACAACACTACGAAAGACTTGTAGCACTTCAACTTGCGTAGTGACATCCAGCGCAGTCGTCGGTTCATCGAGAATCACCAATTCTGGTTCAGCAATTAAGGCCATTGCAGCCATCACACGCTGCAGTTGTCCACCAGAGACTTCATGCGGATAACGTCGACCAATGCTTTCAGGATTAGGCAGCGCTAAATCCCGAAACAATGCTATCGCCCGTTTCTTTAAATTCTCTTTATTATCCATTCCATGAAGATAAGCGGATTCAATCACTTGATCGATCAAACGCTTACTTGGGTTGAAAGCGGCAGCGGCGCTCTGCGCAATATAAGCAATACGATTACCACGCCACTCGCGTAATGTTTTGATATCCGCATCCAGTACGGAATCATTGCCCAACATCACTGAGCCACCAGAAATACGACATCCAGGTTTGGCATACCCCATTAACGATAATGCAATGGTGGTTTTCCCTGAACCTGATTCGCCAATAAGCGCAAGAACTTGGCCTTTAGGTAAATCAAAACTTACTTTTTTGACGATATCTTTGGGCCGGCCATCTTGTTCAACACTAATGCGTAAATCTTGTACCGTTAGAAATTCCATTTTCTTCTCCTTAGCGTTGGTTACGTTGACGAGCAATACGGTCAATCACCAAATTCACCCCAACGGTTAAAAAACCGATTGCAATAGCCGGGGCAAGCAGTGCAGGCGCTCCTTGACTTAAACCGCCAATATTTTCACGCACCAATGAACCAAGATCAGCATTCGGTGGTTGAATACCTAAGCCCAAAAAGCTTAAGCCACTAAGAAGCAACACGATAAACACAAAACGCAAACCAAAGTCTGCCAGTACAGAATTCAAAATATTGGGTAAAATTTCGCGTACCGCGATGTAGAACTTGCTTTCACCGCGAATCATCGCCACCTTCACATATTCCAATTCATGTTGATTTAAGGCCAAACTGTAAGCAATACGAAAAGCGCCCGGCGCATAGCCAATGATGGCAGTCAAGATCAGTAATTGAGCGGAGCTACCAAAACCAGCGACAATAACTAACGCCAACATTTTGCTCGGAATTGAAATTAACGCATCGACAATACGTAAAAGAACCACTTCCACAGTTTTGGGAGAAATGACCGCCATTAATGCGATTAACGTTCCGATTGCTGAAGCACAAATTGAGGCAACTAAGGCTAAGCCTACAGTATAGCGAGCAGCGACTAACATGCGGCTTAGCATGTCTCGACCAAGGTAATCCGTCCCTAATGGGAACTGAGCGCTGATAGGCGCAAAAATATCATGAGAGACTATTTTACCCACATCATAGGGGGTAACCCATGGGCCAATAATGGCAATTACTAACCAGAACATACACAGTAATGAACTGATATTGAGCCATGGTTTCATGCGCATCAATGGTGATTGTGCTTTAGCTATGACCTGAACATTCATACTCGATTCCTCAATCTTGGGTTACACATAATTGAGCAGACGTCCGCAATGAGAATTAACGCTAAATAGCCCGTACAAAAAATCATGGTACATGCTTGAACAAGCGCAATGTCGCGGTTGGTCACCGCGTCGACCATTAACCCTGCAATACCTGGAAAGTTAAAAATGGTTTCGACAATGACTACGCCACCGAATAAATAAGACAAGCTCAGCGCGATCGCATTAACAATCGGCCCGACTGCATTTGGCAGTGCATGAAAGAATGCAATTTTTAACGTTGATAACCCTTTGAGACGAGCCATTTCAACATAATCGGTGGATAATTCATCAACCATCGCAGCTCGGGTCATCCGCGCCATTTGCGCCGTGATCACAAAGCATAAGGTCATCACCGGTAACGTGTAAGAACGCAGGAAGGACAAAAAACTATCGCCAGAGCCACCGTATGAAAGAGCGGAAAACCAGTGTAGTTTGACGGCAAAAATCAATACAGCGATAGTCGCGACCAGAAATTCCGGCACGGCAACCAATCCCAACGTGACAAGATTCAATGCCTTATCGACACGCCCACCTTGATAGATGGCAGCACTGATGCCTAAAGCCAAAGCAAGCGGAACCGATACAGTTGATGTTGCGGCAGCTAACATTAAAGTATTAGTTAAGCGCCCGGACATCAGTTGGCTGACAGGCATATTGTTGGTCATCGATTGTCCAAAATCGCCTTGGATAACATTAAATAACCAATGGAAATAACGAGTAATGGCGGGTTCATCTAGCCCCAAAGACTTGCGAAGTGCTGCCACCTGCTCAGGCATTGCAAACTGGCCAAGTATTTGTTGGGCTGCATCACCAGGTAAAATATTGGTAATGCCAAATACCACTATCGATACCAGAAATAACGTCAGCAACGCGCTAAGTACACGCTTGGTCACTAAACCTATTAGCATCTGATTCATTTCAAGCTCCTTCTATTTAAGGTGCGCACCCCTTGCGCACCACAGCAGGGTCTTACCCTAAATTACGCATCTAGCCATACTTTCTCGGCAAACATGTACCCCATAAAGCCCCCTAGAGGATTCGTTCCATAACCTTTCAGGCGCGAATCAACACCATCAATGTTGCTGATAAATACCGGAATGCCGATACCACAATGATCGTGAACCAAGGTCTGCATTTCGGCATACATCGTATTGCGCTTAGCGTCATCGGTTTCTTTACGTGCATCCACTAACAGCTTGTCAAAAGCACCGTTTTGCCAACGCGATTCATTCCATGCGGCATGGGTGGCAAAGAACTGGGAGAAAATGATATCAGCGTTCGGACGGGGGTTAATATTGCCAAAACTTAATGGGTGCTTCATCCAATGATTAGACCAATAACCATCTGCGGGTTTCACTTTTACATCAACTGAAATCCCAGCCTGTGGTGCCATTTGTTGCAAAAGCACCGCGATATCGACCGAACTGGTGGCGGCGGAAGACGCGACCACAGGGATCTTCGCCCCAGACAGGCCTGCTTTTTTAAACAAAAACTTCGCCTTTTCGGGATCAAATTCAGTCTGTTTAAGTTCAGAATTAAAATAGCGAGCACTTGGTGCAATTGGCGTATCGTTACCTACCACAGCAAAATCTTGGAAAATCGTTGATTTTATCTGCTCACGATCGAGCAACAATTTCATCGCCTCGGTAAACCCGGGACGATTTCCCGGAGCTAGATCCTGACGAATAATCAAATCGGTATAATTTCCCGATGGTGCATTAACATAGTGATGACTTTCACTCTTTTCGATACGCTGTGTAGAGCGGGGGTTTACCTCATTGATCACATGAACTTCGCCAGCTAGTAAGGCATTTACCCGAGACGGCTCATCCGGAATGGCAAATAGTTCGATTTCATCCAAATAAGGTAAACCGGGTTTCCAGTAGTTTTCATTACGCACGACTACTGTGCTCATGCCAGGAACAAAATGTTTGACTTTAAATGGTCCAGTACCAATGCCTTGACTAAAGTCTTGAGTATCGGCTGGAACAATCAGCATATGGGAAATGGCAAAAATAGACGGCAATTCAGCATTAGGCACGTTCAGTTCGATGGTGACTTCATGGCTCCCTGTGGCTTTAATCGATACCATCTGTTTGGCTAAATCCATCACTTTAGAGGCAGTAGCAGGATCCTTATGTCGTTCTAAAGAAAAGACGACATCTTTGGCATCTAAAGATTTTCCATTATGAAAGGTGACATCTTTACGTAAAGTAATAATCCAAGTTTTTGCGCCTTTATTACTGATGTTCTGCGCTAACTCGAGATGAGGAACTAAATGTTCGTCGAACTTAGTTAATCCGTTATACACCATGTAGTGACGGGTATAATCAGTGGATAATGCCCCCTTGGCTGGGTCAAGCGTATCGGCAGTAGAAGATGACAAACTCGCCACGCGAATTTTACCCCCCGTTTTTGCCGCAGATGACTCGGGGTTTGTATCAGCAAAAGCATTCACCGAACCTAACAACGAACCCGATGTCGCAGCCATCAATCCCGTTACGCCTAGCGCTTGCAGAATACGACGTCGAGTCCAACCGGACTGCGTCATTTGTTCATATTCCTCAATACAATGCTGGCCTGTAATAATTTTTTTATCATCCATGATAGAAGTACCTTTCCTAGTTCTAAGCCTGAACTTATTCTCAGCGCTAAGGGCAATCAGCATGGGTATAGGTGCCCATCATTTTTAACCCCGCTTTTTCAGACCACATGATGAATCCGTTTATTTGCCGAACCCGTTTATCCTTAACGAGTCCGACAGCAAAAGTTGTAGAGTTAATCCACACCGAGTAAATCAGCTAAGCCATTGATATCAGGCACTTGGTGATAACGATAAATTTTATCTCCAGGTTGCTCATGGCCACGAGCTATAAAGGCTTTATTAACGATGCCAATATCATCGGCTGGCATCAAATCGTAACGAAAACTTGAAGACACATGGAAAACGTCCTCAGGATTACAGCCTAAGTTATCGAGCATATATTCGAATGCGCCCAGACGTGGCTTATACAGTTTGGCTTCTTCAGCCGTAAACACGCGGTGGAAAGGCGCGCCCAATTGTTCAACGTTACTCATGATTTGACTATCGCTGGCGTTGGAATAAATGACTAATGGGAATTCTTTTGCTAATCGAGCAAGGCCGGATGGTACATCCGCATGTGGGCCCCATGACGGTACGGCATCGTAATACATCTGACCTTCAGCATCGTTATAAGCGATGCCCCAACGGCGACAAGTGCGTTCTAATGCGGCTTTGATTAATTGGTCGTATGGTTGCCATGCTCCGAGTACTTCATCAAGACGAAAACTACCAAAGTCTTTGACAAAAGCTTCCATCTTCTCTGGCAAAATTCGATCTTTAAAAATCTCGCGCGTCATCGCTGCCATTTGAAAATTGGTCAAAGTGCCGTAGCAATCAAACGTAATAAATTTTGGGCGTGGAATACTCATTCCTATCTCCTTCCTTAGAACCATAAATGGCATGTCCTGTGAATTTCTATGTCGTAAATCAGTTCACGATATCTACCAATGATTGAGAAAATAACCTGAGAAAATTTTCAAATCATTTGGATACAAATCATTTCAACATACTCTTTGCAGCAGAAGACGTTTAATTCGTTTTGCAGGAAGTAGAAAAACTCATTTTTTATTTTTTTTCAGCAGCAAATACGGTGAACTTTGCTGAACCAAAACAAAGAATAAACATAAGTAACTGAAAAATAATAATTATTATTTCCATTCTTGTAGAGCATCACGACAAAGGTCATCTCACCGACTCAATGAGAACGCAATCACGATGAAATAAATAGGCTGATTTTTAACCAATATTTCTCACTAATATCCGATTAGCTTGGGCATCAAACTAATAATGCTTCCAAAAAATTGTAAGGAGATGTTATGTTATATTATAACAACAGGCATATGATGTATCGATAAGATGAAACCCATTCCCGTGACAAACTCATACTCAACTTATTCTTCTTGGTTAACCCGCTCAGGGCTCGTTCGTGTAGCCACTGTACTTGCATTACTCGCTAGTATTTGGTTAGCGATCTACTGGGCAGTACTACTACCATGATCAAGTTAGAAAATGTCACTGTGGGTTATCAAGGTGAACGCCTTACTCACCCTATTTCTGGATCGTTTGCTCAAGGCAGCTTAACCGCCATCATGGGAGCAAATGGCGCAGGAAAATCAACCTTATTAAAAACCTTATGTGGTTTGCTGCCCGCTTTATCTGGGCAGATTGAATTTAGCCAACCACGCAAAATGGCCCTGTCATGGCTACCACAACAAAGCGACATTGACCGTAGTTTCCCGATTACTGTGTTTGATGTGGTCGCTATGGGATGCTGGCCAAATACCGGCATATTACGCAGTATTAAGCGTAATGACGTTGAACGTATATATGCGGCTATGGAACAAGTTGGTATTGCCAATCTAGCCAATTATACGGTGTCTCAACTTTCAGGTGGACAATTCCAACGCATGTTATTTGCACGTCTTTTAGTGCAAGACACTGCCATCATGTTTATGGATGAGCCTTTTGCCGGAATTGATAGCCAAACACAAGAGGCATTACTGTCACTGATTTGTCAGTTGCATCAGCAAGGTAAAACCATCGTAACGGTTTTGCATAATCCCACCATCGTTGAAGCTTACTTTCCGCAAACGTTGTTGATTAATCAACAATGCGTCCACTGGGGCGAAACAAAGCAAGTGCTTGCCAGCTGCAGTTTGTATGATTCGCCAATGAAAATGGCCTTAAATTTCGGCTAGGAACGTATTCACATGACATATCATATATTTGACGCCTTTATGCAATTTGGCTTCATGCGTCGCTCGCTTGTAGCGTGCCTTGCCCTATCAGTAAGTTTGACTCCACTCGGTGTATTTCTTATTTTGCGCCGGATGAGTCTCATCGGGGATGCCCTTTCCCATGCCGTTTTACCCGGAGTGGCTATCGGCTATCTATGTGCAGGCATGTCTTTATTCGCCATGGGACTAGGCGGCTTTATCGCTGGCCTTCTAGTTGCCATGAGTTCGAGTTGGATAAGCAAAGCAACCAAACTTCACGAAGACTCAACATTTGCAGGCCTATATCTAGGCTCGCTAGCATTAGGTGTTACATTAGTGTCACTACGCAGTAGCGGTGTTGATTTGTTGCACTTACTGTTTGGCTCGTTACTCGCGGTGAGTAATGATTCGCTAATTTTTATCGGTGTGATTGCAAGTATCACAGTGATTATGCTGGCGGTATTCTACCGCGCTATCGTGTTTGAATCTTTTAACGCTTCCTTTTTTCAAGCACGTTCAAAACGTTTTCCGACCTTGGTTCACGCCATGTTTATGGCACTTGTTGTGATGAACTTAGTCGCTGGTTTCCAAATCTTAGGTACGCTCATGACGGTAGGTTTGATGATGTTACCGGCGATTGCAGCCCGTTGCTGGACCAATCATTTACCCAGTACTTTAGTTATTGCCGCTTGTGTCGGAGCGATGAGCTCTTTCCTCGGTTTGGCTTGGTCTTGGTATCAATCTATCCCAGCAGGTCCTGCCATTGTTCTCACAGCGACCATTCTCTTCTTGCTGTCGATCTTCTTTGGTCGGGAAAAAGGGATCATGCCCATTTACAATAAATCATCAGAAACTTTAACTAATTGATATTAAGGATATAGTAATGAAACTTTGGCACACAGCAGCGCTATCTGTTGCAGTCGCTCTTAGCCCATCAGTCATGGCAAACACTGTACATTCTGTGGCAAGTTTTTCTGTGCTCGCAGACATCGTTAAAAATGTTGGTGGCGAACACGTTGAAGTGAAATCTCTTGTTCAACCCAATGGCGACCCACATACATTCGAACCATCACCAAAAGACAGCGTGCTAATCAACAAAGCAGACGTGGTATTTGTAAGTGGTCTTGGCCTTGAAGGCTGGATGGATCGCCTGGTTAAATCATCTGGCTTTAAGGGTGATATCGTTACGGCATCAAACGGCATCAAAACTCGTTCAATGGTTGAAGACGGTGAAAAAATCACTGACCCACACGCTTGGAACAGCGCTAAAAATGGCGAAGTATACGCACGTAACGTTATGAATGCGTTAATCAAAGCCGACCCAGCTGATGCCAAATACTTCAAAAAACACGGTGAAGCGTACATTCAACAGCTTGAAAAACTTGATGTTTGGGCAAAAGAAAAAATGGCTTCTATCCCAGAGGAAAAACGTAAAGTTCTAACTAGCCATGACGCTTTCGGTTACTTCGGTCAAGAATATAATGTTAAGTTCTTAGCTCCAGTTGGTTTTTCAACTGAATCTGAAGCAAGTGCCTCTGGTGTTGGTAAATTGATTAACCAAATCAAAAAAGAAGGCATCCACACTTACTTTATCGAAAACCAAACTGACCCACGCTTAGTGAAACAAATCGCATCTGCAACAGGTGCTAAATCAGGGGGTGAACTTTACCCTGAAGCGCTAACTGATGCTAAAGGTGAAGCACCAACTTACGTTGCTGCCTTCGAACATAACGTTAATACCATGTATAAAGCGATGAAATAATCACTTATTGCCTATACACGATATAAAAAAGCCGCAGTTGATAACCAACTGCGGCTTTTTTGAATAAATGAATCTCTAGCGAGCAATATCATCAAAGATAATTTCTACCCGCCGATTAAGCGCTCGTCCTGAATCTGTTGTATTGGTAATAATAGGCTGCATCTCACCACGGCTACTTGATGTCACCATGACGTTTTCCCCTTCATTCACCAATTTTTGAGTCATAGCTTGTGCTCGCTTTGAGCCCAACGTTTGATTATATCCATTAGAACCAATCGCATCCGTATGGCCGACAACAGAAACATTGGGCGTGTTAGATAATGCTTTCGCCACTTGAGCGAAAATCTGTTTATCGTCGTTGCTCATTTGAGTACTGTTAAAAGCAAAATGAAAACGGGCAATGCTCTTACCCGAGCGCCAGTATCCCTGACTGAGAAAATAGCTTAAGCACGCAGGAGAAACTTCATCAGGATTAACATGCGTTAATAGCCATTCATGATCTCGAGATATATTAACCGTGCGACTCTGCACTTGATTGCCTGGATACATTACTAACTTCTTTGCCTGCCCGACACTAAGTTGATATCCAAGTTGATTCCCATCTTTATTACATAAATAAGAATACATAGATAAAGGTTCAGCGTTTAATGTAAATGACGTCAACATTAGACTGACCAAAATAGCAATTTTTTTCATAAAGATTACCTTGTTATTCATCGGCCGGAGTAAGCTGGGTTGGCGCTAAACGCCCCATCTCATCAGCAACTAATTCTAAAATTTTGTTTTTGATCGAATCTTTGTCTGTTGCATCAAAAACGTTTTGCTCACCTACACAGTTTTTCATTTCTGGGTAGTTAGAAATCGTATAGCCGAATCCAATGGCGAAAAGACGCGATTTAACATCTTCATCTTCTGATGTTGTCATCGCATTAAGTCCTTCCGTAATAAAGGAACACAGCCCATTATCGACTAAGTTATTGGTGATATCCGAGTAACTGTTCATCCCATCCGAAAGAATAATGATCAAACGACGGGAGTTATCGCCATCAGCTGCTACCTGAGCACCACGAATCAACCCCGAATAAAACGCGGTAATCCCAGCAGGTGAAAAGTTATTGATTGTGCTTACAAATGTTGAGAAATCATTGGTGAGCGGTAACGTATAAAAAGTCATTGATGTGGTCGCCCCCGTTTCAACATGAGCAGACTCATCAAATACACTATTAATCGTCAACGTATAGTCCACACTAGAAGCATCGTTATAACACCAGCCACTTTCTTTCACTTGGGTATAACCATTCTTGGTTGTGTCGCTATTACACATTAAGTAGGAATACGCATAGTAAGCTTGATTAGTCGTACAGTACCAACGGTTACAACTTTGATAGGAATAACTCGTACCAGGAAAAACAAAACCGTCAAACCCTACATACGCTATTTGACTATTAGTTCCCGTGTTATCGTTATACTCTTGTAACGTAGAGGATACAGTGCTGATAATATCTTGAAGCTCAACATATTTTGCATCACGCCCCGAACTCACGGAATCCGCCATCGATCCTGAAAAGTCAGAAACAAGAATCACATCCACAGATTTTGAGTTATATTTTCTCACTGAAGACGAACTAGCAACATCATAAGACTCACCAAACCCATTGCTGATCCCTTTATTTGGGAACCAAGACGGTTCAGTAATTCGTAGTTGAATATCGTATTCAAAAAATTGCTCTGAGGCTAACGATGATAAGTCACAGTTGGGGTTATCATCACAAGCAATCACTTGTGTCGTCACCTCATCAAGCGTTGCCTGAGGGAAAAAATAGCCAATATAATTTTGTACTATTTCATTTCTAGACGCTTCCGTTGTAGTATTTTGACCAGACATAGCCAAAGCAATGACTTCCGTTGCCTCATCGAGACGAGCCTTATTTTGCAATGCTCGGGCACCATCCATTCCCAACACAAAAACACCTAATAAGATGGGAATAATCATGACGAACAACATCGCTGCATGTCCAGACTGACGACGGTACTTTAACGATTTGATATTATTTCGTTGCTTTATCATGATTACCGCCCCAATGTTATTGCATTAGCAGATACGCTTAGATACTGCTCATCAACCAACTGACCGAACCAGTTTGGCGTGCTATAACATAATGTCACTTCGTACAAAGTGGCTGAACGCCCCCACGAGGTTTGAAAAATTAGCTCACGATCGGGTTCATGCCCATTGCAGCTGATACCAATTCCCAACGCATCAGCACTATTCCAATCTGTTACCGCAATCGTGCTATTTCCTAATCCGTAATTAGAACGCTGCCTTACTTTTAAATCGACGCCAAACTTCTCCGCTTCAAACTTACCCATGGTGCGTTGCATAGAATTTGCAGCAACATTATAAATATCAGTCGCTTGAGTATTAGTTATATCAAAAGTATCTTCATCAAATAGCTGAGTGCGTTCTTTTAATACACTCACCATCGAATACGATAATCTTTCAAGTTTTCCCTTCATACTCAATTTGATGACGAGATCACCGCTAAACACCAATAACAGTGCAAAGAATACACCGACAATTGCGAATTCAACGGTGAACGAGCCTTTATGCTTAATCGAGGGAGAATTGATCACGCTGATATTCCTGTATAACAATGGTTTCTCGGGAAAACATAGTTTCGGTGTCGATAAAATAGTCATAAATTTTCGGTGCATTGTAATCAATACGATAAACCGCAATTGCTGCCCCTTCTGACGAGCCACATTCAATACCTATGGCATCACTATCAGTGTCTGGCTCACATTTATCCGTCAATGCAGAAAGCTCATCAAAACTATTTAAATATCGAATGCTATAGCGAAAATTGTCTTGCTGAACGACGTAAGACCAAAGACTATCGTTATCAGCTAGAACTCTCTGAAAATCAGCAAGGAACTCTGTTGAATTAGCCAAGCGTTTACTGTGTAAAGAGGCCTGAGCAATAGCTAAGTCGCCAATCCCAGATATATAAGACAACATGCTTACTTGAATCCAAAACGCACACATCAACCAGAAGAAAAAGAAACCAATAGCAAATTCTATCGTCGCACTGCCCTTCTGCTTACGACGCCCAAAGCGGTGTAACATGGGACTATTTACTGCTTTTCTCATGATGCTCACCCAAAACTACCCCCTTCACGTCAGCGACTTCCATATTTTTTAACCGAGCAAAAACTTGATTTTGTTGCTCGTCAGTCAATCCCTTCGCTAATTCAGAAAATGCACGTCGATTACCTAATTTTGCATATACAATCGCCAGATTTGCTCTTACTCGACGATCATTTTGGGCTCCGGTGTAATATAAAGACTCAAGTAAATCTTTAGCGGTAAAGTAATGTTGTTGAAAAATGGCTACTAATGCTAAATTATTTTTTACCGTTAAATCATCATCCATATAAATTCGAGCTTGAGAAAATCTTTGTTTTGCCGTATAAAAATTACCTTTATAGCAATCACTAATCCCTAATAAATTTAAAACTTCAGCACTAGTGGGTTGCTGCTGATTGGCTTTACCTAAATACTCTAACGCTCTATCTATCTCACCAATATTTAAATACGATTTACCCGCTAGTAAATTTACTTTATATTCAATTTCCTGACGTTTTAATAGTGGTTCTAGATAAAATATAGCTGAGTTAAAACCCCCTAACTCAACATACGCTTCGATCAATTTTATACGGGTATCTTTATCTTCTTTTTTAACTAACTGCTCTTTATAAAAAGAGATAAGCTTTTGATAATTCTTACCACTCAGCAACAATTTTTCTTTAGTATTAGGG
>NZ_WEKT01000042.1:0-46995 GCF_009874545.1 Vibrio eleionomae
GTGAAATAATACCAACAAAACAAAACCATTAATAAAATATCGTAAATACAATAAGATATATTGATTAATGAGGTAATTAAAAACCAAGAGTTATAAAATACCCCATTTAATGTCGGTCTTACTGGCAGATAACGTCTTAAAAAACATGACAAATAAAATATTAGTTCAAAAATTATAAATATCATTTCCTAATTTAGCAACATGAAAATAAATACATTATTAAATTACAATAAAACCAAATAAACATCTGAAATATGTTAATTCGAATTCTTTGAACATCTCATCATCTGCTCTTTTAAGGAATAGTCTCAACATAACCCCGAACTAAACAATAATTTAGTTAATAATTTCATTCATATTTGGGAACAATAATCCACAAACTGTTTTTACCAGTTACCCGTTTTTTCCCCATTCTATATGCTGTTCATCTTCAGTTGGCTAAATAAAGATAACAACCACATGAGTTTATTTTCTCGTATCAATCCATTTAAGAGCGCAATGTACAATCCGCGCGATCCCCATGTCCGTTGGTGGATGTCACTTACAGCACCACACATTTTCGATGTACCCGATTATTTTGATATTTGGTTACCCGGAATGAAACGTAAAGGCACTCCCGATACAAAAGCAGAATGGAAGCAAGACATTCAAGAAGGCCTAACCAAAGACTTTTATAATTTTTATGAGCCAGAGATTATTTATTCTTTAACCCAAAGTCAGTTTGAGGATCTTACTCCCACGCAAGGTATTGACCTGACACGTGGTGATAAAGAGCATCGCCGCTTTGTCTTACCCGCATACTATATGGCGTTACAACTTCGTTATGCAGTAGACATGGAAACCATGGATAAAAGTGCTACGGAGGCATTGTTATATTGGCAAGATAAAGATGAACATGATTGGCGCTCTCATGCTGCCCATATCTTGTTAGCCACATACCTTTATATGTTAATGAATTGGCGAAAAATACCTGAACATGAGATCTATGAAAATTACGTCGTAACCTCAATCAATACAGAGGCATTTGATTAAGAGAAACGCATCAAAGAGATCGTTGTTAAAGGGCAGGTGTCGAACCCTGCCCATTTCCTCATTTTGAGAGGTTTCTAGTCATACTAAATCTCTACGCAGATACTTTCATCAAGACCCAGCATAATATTCAAGTTCTGTACGGCTGCACCAGATGCGCCTTTACCTAGGTTATCAAACTTAGCCACTAAAAGGGCATTGTCAGCACCATCAATGGTAAACATCGAAATTTCAACCGAGTTTTTGCCTTCGACACCGTGAGGTGTGATGAAACCGAAATCGGTATCAGCATTTGCAACATTAAGATCATTCACAGTAATGAACGGCTCATTGGCGTAATGCTCACAGAATTTGTTATGGATTGCGGTAGCCTTGTCGGCAGTGACATGTCTTAACGGCACAAACACCAACATACCTTGCTGGTAGTTAGCTACAGAAGGAATAAACAGAGGAGCAGACTCTAGATTTGCCCATTTCATAATTTCAGGGATGTGTTTATGGCTCTTGTTAAAACTATAAACCCCGTAAGCAGGACCACCATTTTCATATTTAGCAATCAGTTGGTTACCACCACCACTCACACCAGAAATCGCATTGATGGTGATATCATCCAAGCTCACCAACCCTTCGAGTGGTTTCAACAGTAAAATAGCCCCTGTTGCGTAACAGCCTGGGTTGGCCACTTTACTCGATTGACGAATAAGATCGCGCTGATTAGCAGTTAGCTCAGGTAAACCATAGACCCATTCATCATTAATACGGTGAGCAGTACTAGCATCAAGAACGCGACAACCTGCTTGCTCAGCTAACGCAGCCGACTCTTTCGCTGCATCATCGGGTAGACATAATATTGTCACATCAGCTTCTTGCATTAGCTTAAGCTTGGCTTCTTTACTCTTTCTTAACTCGTGTGCCACCGTTAATATGTCGATCGAAGGATGAGAACTGAGCCGTTCCAGAATTTGTAATCCGGTTGTTCCTACTTGCCCATCAATAAATACTTTGTACTTGCTCATCTTCCTTCCTTAAATTGTTACAACAACAGCATGGGTAACTTATATCATAGACCGCTTAATATTTCTTCATTATTTTTACATAAATAGTCACTTTAAAGCAGGTGGTTTGAATATAAATCAGCATATATCCCGCTAGCATCATTCTAATATTGTCGAGATAAATGAGGTTACCGATTCAACGCCTCTCCTAGAGGTCGAAAATAATCCTGGAGTGCCTCGTGAATGATATATCGATGGCTCAATTCTGGATATATAGCGAGGTTTTCATTGCTCATCGTACCGGCCACTAAGTAGCTATTGTCAATCCCAGAGCAGGTCTCAATCACCGCCTCAAATGCTCTTGCCATCATCTCCGTCGGCCTAGAAAAATATCTAGAGTTGAGTGCCTTATCTGCGTTAACACTGCGCGAGACGTAATCGTGAACATCCTGCCCGCCTTTGCTTAACAAGGTCGCGTCAAATATCTTCATCAAACGTACATTTAAAGGATGAGTGTGCAACTTGGCGTTCGTTAACCAGCAATCACTGGCAAAGAGTATCGAGCGTTGTGGCGCAGAACGATCGCCAATATCGAACGCTTTATCGGCAATATAGTGATCAAAGGCATGCCAAAACTCATGAGCAAGCGCGCCTGCTCCAGCATTCTTTGCTAACGCCAATTCACGTAAATTAGGAGCATAATGTGCCTGCACACCCTTGCGCCCCCCGGTACCAAAGGCCAAGTTCAAATTACCTCTCAACCCAATGGCTTGTGGGGGCAATGCCAAAATAAACGCTAAATCCGCTAATGAATCAAAAATCACATTCGCTGCGAGTGCTTTCTCTTCAGCATTGACCCATTTTCCAACCCGAATGCTCCCTATGCCGAACGTTTGTTTTATATCGATAAACGACACAGACTCCCCGTGCCGGTAGTCCGGCCCCTTACGAGTTTTGTATTTAAAGCTGGTTAACCGCACAACATTTCTTCGTCTCTAGCCACATCCGCTAATTATATAGGAACCCTACCCCATGGGCGAAAATGAAATCTATCCCTCAATCACTATCGATAGCAAAAATAACAAAAGGCGGAGCAAACCATGGGTCTGTTCCGCCTTGATGTATTAACTTATTTCATCACAGGTATCACTAATGAGCGGCACCCGCCTGCACACTGGCTTTAATTTTAGGCGCAAGCCAAATAAGGAAAGCAGCCCCCACAAATACAGCAGCAATCACCATAAAGAGTTGGTTGGTCGCCACCATCACACTCTGTTTTTGCACCATATAATCGACCGAATTTCTTACCTGATCAATCGACATACCAGACTGCTGCATCATATGAGTGGCCACGCCCGATCTATCGGTCAATCCTGCAAGTTCGGAATGCACGTAACGACCTTCATCTTCCCATGAGGTATTGACGAGCGATGTAGCAAATGCCCCAGCAAGACTACGAATGAAGTTCATTAACCCAGCAGCAGAATCCATCTCAGATTCTTTAACACTCCCTAGTGCTAACGCTGTTAACGGCACAAAGAACAATGGCATTCCGATCCCTTGAAAGAACATCGGCCAGCTGATTTGCGAAAAAGTCATATCCAAATTGGCAAACGCACGAATAAAGGTCCAAGCCCCCAGCCAAACTACTCCAAGGAACACCAGAGGCCGTGGGTCCATCTTGGAGGAAAGATTAGCTACGACGGGGGCAAGGAAAACGGCAAGAATCCCCATTGTTGCCGTTGAGTACCCAGCGATGGTGGCGGTATACCCCATAAACTCTTGTAACCAAAGTGGCGTAATAACTTGAATCGCAAAGAATGCGCCAAACGCTAACGCCAAGGTGATCATACATGCGGTGTAACCGCGGTGGCGGAACACTTTCAAATCCACCACAGGATTACCATCCGTCAGTTCCCAGATTAAAAATGATAGGAAACCAATAACGGCAACACATGCAAGTACTGTTATTTTAGTGGAAGAGAACCAATCCCAGTCTTTACCTTTATCCAGCATGATTTGCAGCGCAGCAACCCATACGACTAATAAGCCTAAGCCGACTTTATCAATACGAGCTTTAATGCTTTTTGTTTCAAAGCGTTTGAGTAATTGCCAGCAAGCAATACTTGCGATAATGGCGAACGGTGCCTTGATAATAAATACGTATGGCCAACTGTATTGGTCACACAAAATACCACCCAGTATAGGGCCAGTAATTGGCGCAACCATCGTCGTCATACTCCAAATCCCGATAGCAGCGTGCGCTTTATTACTGGGGAAAATTCTTATCATCAAGGTTTGCGATAAGGGCATCAACGGACCACCAGAGAATCCCAAAAATACCCTAAAGGCCACCAACATCGTCATGCTTGTCGCAAGGCCACACAAAACAGAGAAAAAGCCATACATCAAGAAACACACAACAAAGACCCGAATGGATCCAAAACGTCGTGTTAACCAGCCAGTCAGCGGCACTGAAATCGCTTCCGCAACCGCATAAGAAGTAATGACATACGTCCCTTGACTGGTGGACGTGCCCAATGCTCCAGCAATATTGGCAACAGACACATTCGCAATCGTTGTATCCAGAATTGCAAGGAAGTTAGCCGTTGCTAAGCATAAGGCACCCAAGAACAGCGCCATACCAGTAAGCGGTTGAATGTCATTGTCATTTGTTTGACTCATGATTTCACCCTAGGCTCTAATCAGCCAACATTGCAGTGCGGTACTCAGCCAATGTTTTATCATCAACAATGGTATCGGTATCCACCGTGACTTCCATAGAAAGCCCGACGTGCAGTGGATGTGCCTTCAGATCATCTTGGTTAAGTTGAATACGTACGGGCAAGCGTTGAACCACTTTGATCCAGTTGCCCGTTGCATTTTGGGCAGGAATCATAGAAAACGCAGATCCTGTACCACCCGACAGGCCAGTAATCACACCGCGGTAGACAATATCATCACCATACAGATCGGAGGTAAGTTCAACAGGCTGACCAATCGTTACTTTTTCTAGCTGGACTTCTTTAAAGTTGGCATCCACATAGATATTTTGTGTCGGAACCACCGCCATCAACTGCTCACCTAAGTGAACACGTTGGCCGATTTGCACATGGCGTTGTGCAACCACACCATCGATAGGTGCACGAATGACAGTACGATCCAAGTTCACTTCTGCTTGTTCATAACGTGCTTTTGCCGCCAATACTTCAGGGTTATTCGCCACCGTTGTGTTGTCGATTAATGCCGCGTTCGCTTTTTGTTTACCAATGGTGGAATATTTATTGGCATGAGCTTGTGCTGCGGCCGCTTTCGCTGCATTTAAATTGGCTTCAGCTTGATCGTAACCATTTTGTGCATTAGTCAGTTCTTCACCAGACACAGAACCTGATTTAACGAGGTCTTGACGACGTTTCAAATCAATTTCTGCACGATGAAAATCGGCTTTCGCTGCTTCTAATTGCGCATCAGCTCGTTTAGCATTTTCTTCTTGAGCATGCACTAAGGCCGTTAAACCTTCATCGTTGGCCAGATAACTGCGCACATGACGTTTTGCTAATTCATAATCGGCTTTCGCACGATTAAGAGCAATCCGCGCGTCGGTATCATCAATGTTGACCAACACATCGCCTTTATGTACGGCTTGAGTATCAACCACATTGACTTTTTGTACGATCCCACCGATGGCAGGCGTTACGCCGGCGACATCCGCTTCGGCATAGGCGTTATCGGTATTCACATAGCGCGAACCATAGAAATACCAGTAAGATCCATAACCACCCGCAGCAACCACAATAGCGCACGCTAGTGCCAAAAAGCCTTTCTTACGTGAGCGTTGTGCATGTGCTGCTGTAACATCATTGATTTCTGTTTGAGAATTATCGTTACTCATTATTAAAACCTTTTAAGACTTTTTAGGTTGATATCCTGCGCCGAGTGCATGCACCAACGCGAGGTCAAGACTGAATGCGCGGGATTGGAGATTCACCAAAGCTCGCTGGTTATTAAGCAGTGCTTCTTCTGCGACTAACACATCTAGATAAGTCGATAACCCGCCTTTATAACGGTTATTGGCTATGTTGTAGGCCTGCTGAGCAGCATCGACCGCTTCTTGCGTTTTGTTGATTCGAGCATGTAAGGCGCGGCTGCTCGTGACAACATCAGCCACTTCATGCAGCGCATTGGTTAACGTTTGATTGTAGCTATTCACCGCTTGTTGGTAGTGAGCGCGAGCAGAGGTCAATTGTCCATCTAATCGTCCCCCCATAAAAAGAGGAAGATAAATGGCAGGCCCAATACTGCCGGCATCATTACCTGAACGAGTCAGGTTATCGAGACCAAACGCTTGATAGCCAATAAATGCCGAAATACTGACATCTGGGTAATATTGCGCTTTCGCGATGCCTACACGTTGAGCGGCGGCTTCGGCACGCCATCTCGCCGCTGTAATATCGGCACGATGACCAAGCAAACCTACCCCGACATTACTTGGCAACCCGTAACGAGTCCCTAACTGAATCTGTGGCTCGGTAATGAATTTGGCGCGGTCTGGACCTTGACCGACTAGCGCTGCGAGCGCGTTTTTCTGGAGGGCGATGGCTTCTTTAATCCCCAAGAGTTCGGCTTCAACACTGGCACGAATCGATTTCGCTTGATTGACCGAGCCAAGTGTTTCCAGTCCATTTTTGTAACGTTTTTCGAGCAATTCTACGGTTTGGCTACGTAGGCTAACGGCTTCAGCCACAGTGTGCTCATTTTTGTACAAACGTGCTAACTCAGCGTAAGCATTCGCAATAGACGTCGCTAACATCAAACGTGCAGAAATGGTTTCAGCTTTCGTGGCAGCCAGCTCATTAGTGGCAGCAATGACCGCAGCTTTGTTTTTGCCCCAAAAGTCGAAGTCATAATTGAAGTTGAGCGTTAACGTACCGTAATCATTCCAATCGGCTGGCGGCGCATAAGCTTGGTATTGATAACTAACCTTACTTTCAGACGCAGTGGCACTTAACCCAACTGTTGGCTTTTTGGTTGCACCAATCTGTTGAGCGATCCCTTGGGCATCACGCAACCTAGCTTGGGCAATTTTTAGATCCGGCGAGTCAGCAAATGCTTGTTCAATTAACTGATCAAGTTGCTTATCTTGATAACGAGTCCACCAATTCATGGTAGGCCAGTTAACCTGCTGGCTGTCGGCAAAACTTTGTTGATATTGAAGCTCACTCATTTGTGCCAATTTCGGCGTGGCTTCATCATTCGGTGCGACACATCCGCTGAGTATTGCAGTGCTTAGTGCTGTTAATGCAAAACAACCGCGGTGTTTAGTCACGAACCTTGAATATAAAGCATTGCTTTTCACGTTAGATTACCTTATAACTAAACCGTACCGTACAGTTATACTCTTGACAACGAGCAACCGTCAAGGGAAACTTACCCGGAATTTTTGATGGGATATCGAGAGACCTATGCGTGTAAAAAGCGAAGAAAAACGACAGGAAATATTGGATATAGCCAAGCGTTCATTCACTCAACAAGGGTTTGAACAAACGTCTATGTCTTATATCGCTAAAGAGCTGGGGGGATCGAAAGCCACGCTATATAACTACTTCAGTTCAAAAGAAGAAATTTTTTCGGCCGTGATGGAATCGTCTGCCACCGAACAAATAGCCAATGCGTTTCTTTCGCTCGATCATCATGATGATCTAATGGCAGCATTACCGGAATTCGGCTTTAACTTTTTACAATCGGTGTTAAAGCCGGACATCATGGCCATCTACCGCATGGCGATGAATGAAGCAGAGCGTTCGTCGGTTGGTCGCCATTTCTATGAAAATGGCCCGAAGAAAGGTTGGCTTCACCTAAGTGGTTACCTACAACACCAAATGGAAAAAGGCCACTTGCGCACCGCAGATCCGTGGTTAGCGGCGATGCAGCTTAAAGGATTGCTTTCTGCTGAATTTTTCGAACCTTACGCACTTCGAGCTATTGATATACCAGACGATAATCAAATTAAACTCGCGGTAGAAAGAGCCATTGGCGCCTTTATGGCATTGTATAAATTGTAATGGTGATATACCCAAATAACCTCAAGATACACTCTTGCTGAAACAGCATCTTGACGTTACTTGGGTATATAGCTCGGCAAATGATTTTGCCAGGCTATTTAATCAGCGAGATGCAAGTTTAATGAAGATTGCTCGACCTTCTCAGCAATATCAACCGACAAGGGTTCATCAGTGACCAAATGGTCAATTTGATTAAATGACAATACCTGAAACATCGCACTGCGATTGAATTTGGAATGGTCGGCGACCACAATGACCTGCTGAGCTTGTTCTGCCATTGTCTTAGTCAGTTCTGCTTCTTCTAACGTAAAATCTGCAGCACCATTACTGTCAATCGTCCCAATAGTTGAGATCAAATATTGCGCATTAAATAGTTTAATCTGACGCGTTGCCATCAGTCCTAATGATTGTGATGATTCAGGATGAAATTCCCCGCCAAGCAAATACACTTGATGATCGTATTGAGCAAACTCAGTGGCGATTTGCGTCGAGCTGGTAATCACGGTTAGGTGTTTTTTTGCTTGCGCAAGTTCTTGCGCCAACAATAGCGTGGTCGTCCCCGTGTCCATAAATAAGCTTGAACCATCTTCAATTAAGCCAACCGTATAATGGGCAATGCGCTTCTTCTCATCGATCGCTTCGCTTAAACGTGTAGTAAAACCGTTTTCTTTCTCCAAAATAGGGGGAAGCGAGGCTCCGCCATGAAATTTACGCACTAACCCCTTTTTCGCGAGCACATTCAGATCGCGCCTAATGGTCTCTCCTGATGTATCAAACATTTCCGTCAGTTCATCAACAAATACCCGTTCTTCTTTTTCTAGCTGTTTCAGTATTGCTTGCTGTCTTTGTAATGGACGCATCGTGCCCCCTGCTACGTAGTTATGATACAAAATTGGGCAATTGCACACATTTGATCCATTGCCAATGCCATTTTATGCCCCATTTCAATTACTCAACCGATTGAAGTGTCACTAATTACTTAATGTTGATTTGGTCTATTTTAAACTATAAACACCCACAATTACGACCATTTAGTCATTAATAAAACAAAAATAAACACAAAACCCACAATTTGGCATAAGACTTGCTCTCTTGTTCGTAAGCAAACGTTAATAGTGTCTCACGTTGAGTGTCATTCATTTTCATCTCAGACACCAACCATACCTAATAACACATATCTTATTGAACATCCTAAGGAAGGGAGTAACTGCATTATGCGTTCACCATGGATCAAAACCTTTACCAAATTGACGTTATCAATCGGACTCACTGCAATCGCAACACAAGCTTCTGCACTAACCATTAAAATCGGCCACTTTGGCAATCCAAACACACCTTTTGATGATGGAGTAAAAATCTTCGCGCAAAAAGTCGACCAATTATCCCATGGCGATATTAAAGTCGTTGATTTTCCAAGCGGTCAATTAGGCAACGAATCCCAAGAGATTGCCGCCCTACGCGGTGGTTTACAAGAGATGCTCATCACGTCTTCATCAAACTTGACCCGTTATTCCAAACCACTTCAAGTACTCGACCTACCTTTCCTATTCGCTAATGATGAACAAACTGACAAAGTCCTGTTAGGACCAACCGGCGATAAGTTATTAACAGGACTCAATGGTAGTGGACTCAAAGGGCTGACTTTTTGGGATAACGGCTTTCGCGATTTATCCAACTCAAAACACCCCATCACTAAGTTATCCGACTTTAAAGGGTTAAGTTTTCGTGTGATTGGTCAACCGGTCTACATCGATACGTTCAAAGCATTAGGCGCAAATCCGGTGCCAATGCCTTTCCCTGAAGTGTATTCAGCGCTTGAAACCAAAACGGTCAGCGGTCAAGACAACCCACTATTAACTGTACGAGACGTGAAATTCTACGAAGTGCAAAAATACCTGACACACTCTCGCCATGCTTATTCTGCAATGATCGTATTAGCTGGTAAGCCATTCTGGTCTCGCCTAACTGATGCTCAAAAAGAGATTGTACAAAAAGCAGCACGTGAAGCAGGGATTGAGCAACGCAAAATTATGCGTGACGCTGTAGAAAAAGCAGAAAACATGCTGAAAAAACATATGGAAGTGGCTGATGATTTTGCACCGGGTGAACGTGCAAAAATTGCCAAAGCAGTACAGCCCGTCATCAACAAGATGCTAACGGATGAAACTCGTCCCTTCTACAAAGAAATCAAAGCAGATTTGGCTAAGTAATCAGTATTGGATATCCCTTCATTATGCGATTGATACATAAACTTGAATCCATGCTGGAAGCGTTAGTGGCGATACAACTTCTCGCCACTATCCTAACGGTATTTTCCAATATCGTACTGCGCTTTTTCTTCAATAGCGGCATCCCCGTTACCGACGAAATATCGCGCATTATCATGGGATCATTGATATTTACTGGTGCGGTGCTCGCCTTATCTCAAGGCAGCCATATCAGTATGACGCTGGCAATCGATAACCTGTCGATAGGGAAGAAGAAAGCAGTTGCTGTCATTGTTGCAGCTGCGATGATTTTCTGTGACTACCTTCTCGCCTCTGGTGCTTGGTCTCAGGCAACGATCAACATGAATAATAACTACCCATTATCAGGCTTACCTGCCTGTATTCCTTATGTGGTGGCTTTGATCTGTGGTGGCGTTATGGCGGTGCAAACCTTCTTGATGCTGCTGTTCGTTTTGCTCGACAAAATGCCGGTTGATCGTTTTTTCTCCTGGCAAAACACGCAAGACACCGACCCCACGCTAAAGGATTAAATCAGGTCTTATTATGACAGTAATTTTATTTTTGGCCGTGTTGATTGTTTGCATTGTGCTTGGCATGCCTATCGCTTGGTCTTTGATGATTTCAGGTGTAGCACTCATGCTGCATTTAGACATGTTTAATGGTCAAGTGATTGCCCAAAACATGATTTACGGCACCGATAATTTCATTTTTCTCGCCATTCCAGGGTTTATCTTGGCTGGAGAATTGATGAACCGTGGCGGTTTATCACAACGTATTATCGAAGTTGCAATAGCGGCATTCGGCCACATTAAAGGCGGACTGGGCTATGTCGGGATCTTTGCTGCATTGATTATGGCCTCTCTTTCCGGATCCGCCATCGCGGACAGTGCTGCCCTCGCTGCTATCTTAATACCCATGATGCGTATCGCAGGCTACCCTGAAGGTCGTAGCGGAGGATTACTTGCAGCCGGTGGGGTTATCGCCCCCGTCATTCCTCCCTCCATTGCACTGGTCGTTTTTGGCGCAGTGGCTAACATCTCGATTAATGGGCTATTTATGGCCGCTATTGTTCCGGGACTTCTAATGGCTGCAGCGTTGGTCGCAATGTGGGCATGGTCTTCACGCAATGGCGATTACCAAACGCTAGAAAAGCAAAGTGGTAAACAAATTCTTACCGCCATCATTAAAGGCCTACCCGCCTTAGTTCTGCCTATTGTCGTCATAGGTGGTATGCGCGTTGGTATTTTTACCCCAACAGAAGCGGCGGTCATCGCTGTGGTTTATGCTACGGTTATTGGCGCATTTGTCTATCGAGAACTGAGTTTAAAAGCGTTCTACGAATCACTGGTTGATGCGGGTAAAACGTCCGCCGTGGTCATGTTCTTAGTCGGTACTTCCATGATCTCTGCTTGGCTGATTTCTATCGCTAATCTACCCGCTGATATTGTTAAGTTACTCACGCCATTATTAGACCAGCCAAAACTATTGCTCGGTGCCATTCTATTTTTAACATTGGCACTAGGCATGGTGCTCGACTTTACCCCATTAATGTTGATTTTAATGCCGATCATGATTCCACTTTGCCGCGCTGCTCATATCGACCTCACGTATTTTGGGGTGGTATTTACCATCGCAGGAGCGCTCGGCATGCTTACCCCACCCGTGGGTAATGTTCTAAACGTGGTCTCCGGTGTCGGAAACATTCGCACTCACAAAATCATCGTCGGTGTGATGCCCTTTCTGTTGGTTCAGTTTGCCGTGCTCGCTCTGCTCGTTATTGTTCCGCAAATCATCACCATTCCGCTCTCTATGCTCAGCGATTAATTAATAAGGACCGTATTGTTATGACACCTCGTATTCATTATTTACAAAACCTTGATACCGCTGGGGTTGGCAACATCACGCAGTGGGCACAAGCACACGGCTACCCACTAACCGGGACGCATCTATACGCAGGGGAACCTCTGCCTAGACTCGAAGACTTCGATATTTTGGTCATCTTAGGGGGAGTGCCACAAGAGTGTAGTGAGTGGCTAGAAAGTGAAATTCTCTTTATTCGCCAAGCTATTGATGCCAACAAAGGCGTGGTCGGCCTCTGTTTAGGTTCTCAACTTATCGGTTGTGCTATGGGGGGAGAGCTCGTTCCACACACTTGTGCTGAATCTGGTTGGCTTAATGTTGAATTGGCAGAGAAACCACACACGCACCCACTGCTAAGTGGTGTGGATTCACGAAAATTGTTTTTCTTTCATCGTAATACCATTGTTCTTCCACCTGTATTTGAACTGCATGCAAGCACAGAAGGCTGCAAAAATCAGATTTTTACCACTAGCGATAGAGTGATAGGCATTCAAAGCCATCCAGAAATGGTGGCCTCTTCCATTGAATATTTGGCCACGCATAAAGCCGACAATTTACCTAAAGGCCCATATACCACACTGGGGCTTATCGATGCTAGCCAAGACGAATTACTCACTCAAGCAGCGCAATTTTTAGCTACGGTATTAAATAATCTCGTCACTGTTTTGCAGCAAGACTATCAGGAATAACAGTAATTGAATTTGGCACTTCCAATAGGAAGTCCCATTCAGGACAAATAGTTATGGAACAGACTGAAGTAACACGTTCAATCAAACAACAAACGTTCGATGTCGCGATTATTGGCGGCGGACTCGTCGGCTGCGCAATGGCCAGACGATTTACCCTTGAGGGAGCACGAGTTCTCTTACTTGAACGAGGCTCAGATATATTATCGGGCGCAAGTAAAGGTAACAGTGCCATTTTACATACCGGTTTTGATGCACCGCCAGAAAGCATTGAACTGCAATGCGTACAGAATGGCTATCAAGAATATATGGCGATTCGTGAAAGCATGAATCTACCCGTGTTAAAGACCGGTGCGCATGTGGTCGCTTGGACTGAGAACGATCTTGCTCAATTTCCCAAGATTTTGGCTAAAGCCCATCAAAATGGCATCACGAATGCAGTGGAAATCGGTCAATCGGAATTATTATCCAGAGAACCAGGGCTTGCTAAACATGCCAAAGGGGCGATTTGGGTACCTGATGAATTTTTAATTGATCCATGGTCTGCCCCCCTCGCCTATCTTCAACAAGCTGTCGATAATGGCGCCAACCTACTCTTAAACTGCGAAGTAAAAGACGGAGAGTTTGATGGTCAAACATGGCAGCTCAATACCAGCAAGGGTCAACTAAAAGCCACTTCTGTTGTCAATTGTGCTGGCCTACGCGGCGACTGGTTGGAAAAAAATCTATTAGGTGACTCTGATTTTGAGATTCGTCCACGTAAAGGCCAATTTGTTGTTTTCGACAAAGCGGCACATCACCTGATCGACAGTATTATTCTGCCAGTGCCGAACGAAATCACCAAAGGCATTGTCTTAACTCGCACTATTTTCGGTAACCTATTGGTTGGCCCAACCGCTGAAGAACAAACAGACCGAGATCATGCTGCGCTCGATACCAAAACACTAGAAACTCTGCGTCAGGCCGCTATTGAACACATTCCGGCTCTTGCAAACATCCCTGTTACCGCAACCTATGCTGGATTAAGGCCCGGCAGCGATGAAAAAGAGTACCGAATTCATGAGCATTGGGATAAACACTACATCACGGTAGGCGGTATTCGTTCGACAGGATTAACTGCGGCTTTAGGTATTGCTCAATATATTTACCAAAAGTACCGCACGTATTTCTCTCATCAACCCATTGCCGAGCCAAGCACTCCGCACATGCCGATATTAGCCGAGCATCTTAAACGTGACTGGCAAACACCAGGCTATGAAGAGATGGTGTGCCATTGTGAACTGGTTACGAAAAGAGAGATCGAAGCAACGTTTAACACCTCAGTGCCACCCGGTGATTTCGGTGGGTTAAGACGCCGCACTCGCGCCTGCATGGGGCGTTGCCAAGGCTTCTACTGCAGCAGTCGCGTCGCAGAACTGGCTGGCGATAAACTGCGCATTCCGCTTACTGTTGAGGAGCACAATCATGACTGAGGTCATTCATACAGATGTCGCCATTATTGGCTCAGGTCCAGCCGGATTGTCCGCAGCAACCGAACTAAAAAAGCGAGGCATTACCAATGTGATGGTCTTAGAGCGTGAACAAGTCGCTGGTGGCATACCACGCCATTGTGCTCACCCACCCTATGGGGTGCTCGAATATCATCAATTGATGACAGGCCCTACGTTCGCAAAGCGCAATGTTCAAGAGGCTCAAAAAGCAGGTGTCGATCTTCGAATCGGTACGACGGTTGTTGCGCTAAATCCCGATGGTGAATTAGACGTGATGTCGTCATCCGGTCCATACAAAATAAAAGCACAACGCGTACTGTTATCGACCGGTGTTAGAGAGACACCTCGTTCAGCTAGATTTGTCGGTGGTGACCGCCCTATTGGTGTGTACAACACAGGGGCATTGCAAAACTTTGTTCATCTGAAAGGCAAAAAACCCTTTCTTCGACCGCTAATTGTTGGCACCGAGTTGGTCAGCTTATCGGCCATTGCAACTTGTCGAAAAGTGGGAATTAAACCGGTTGCGATGATAGATAGCCAAAGCTCAGCCACAACGTATTCGGCGTTGATGATGTACCCCAAATTAAGCGGTGTTCCTGTTTATTATGGTGCGAATCTAGAATCCATTCATGGTATTGGCCGAGTTGAAGGCGCAACATTACGTTTTGCTGATGGTTCAACACAAAATATTGCCTGTGACGGGATTCTATTTACTGGCAAATTCACCCCAGACTCTGCTTTGATTCGCCCGAGCCATTTACTGATCGATAACGGCACGGGCGGTCCACTGGTGGATCAAGATGGCCGTTGTAGCGATCCTAGCTACTTTGCAGCAGGCAATGTATTACGCCCAGTAGAAACAGCAGGCTGGTCATATCGCGAAGCTAAGCGCATTGGTCGTTTTATTGCTCAAGACTTAGCAAAACCACCCGCTTCCCCCGTTTCTAACATTACAGTAGAAGTCGAACATCCCATTCGCTTTTGTGTTCCACAAAAGCTGGTTCTTAACACCACCGCAGCCCTACCTCATTTGCAACTAAGAGTCGCTCAAGCGGTGCGTGGACATATTGAAGTTAGCTCTAACGGCAATGTGCTCTACAGTAAAAAGGTGAACACTCAACCGGAACGGCGCATTCTTATTCCACTGGATAAAATCGCGCTGGAGCATGTGTGCAACGGCAAACTTGAGATTCGAGTGACAGATAATGGGTGAGAATAATTCACAACGTTTTGCTGCGATTGATCAAGGGACAACCAGCACGCGTCTCGTCATCACAGAGGCAAATGGCGCGGCCAGTGTCCCCTTTTCGGTGCGTCATCATACCACTTACCCGCAGCAGGGATGGGTTGAACAAGATGCCAATGAGCTACTGCATAACGTTCAATTATGCCTTACACACGCCGGCGATATTGCGGCGATTGGTATGGCTAACCAAGGTGAAAGCTGTTTGGCTTGGGATGCCAAAACAGGCGAACCACTTTCGCCGGTGATTGTTTGGCAAGATAATCGCACCAGCAGCACCATTGAAAGGTTGCGTGCCCAAGGGTTAGAACAAATGACGCTCGATCGGGCAGGCTTACCGCTAGATCCTTATTTTTCAGCCAGTAAGCTGTATTGGCTTGTCGAAAATATTCCCGCGGTTAAACAAGCCTACCAAGAAAAACGCCTGCATATTGGCACCACCGACGCCTTTTTTCTAGAACGCCTAACGGGACGGTTTGTAACGGATGTGACCACTGCATCTCGCACCTCGTTAATGAACCTCAGTACCCAAACATGGGATGACACGTTATGCGCACGGTTTGGGGTACCACTTGAGTGTTTGCCCACTATATCGGCCAGTGTTGCCAACTTTGGCACCCTAGCAAACGGTGTTCCGATCACAGCATCATTAGTTGATCAACAAGCTTCATTGTACGGACATGGCTGTCGCAATCCTGGTGATATCAAAATGACGTTTGGCACTGGGGCATTCATGCTGATGGTAACAGGAGATCAGCGCCCGAATGCGCCAGAGGGCTTGCTCTCAACTACCGCTTGGCAAATGGATAATTCGCTCACTTACGCCTGCGAAGGGGGGATTTATCATGCTAGTGCGGCTATCGAATGGGCCAAAAAACTTGGCTTATTCCATCGCTACCAAGAGATTGAACAGTTTGCACAGCCACCAGCTATCGAAAGAGAGTTAGTGTTTATTCCTGCCCTTTCTGGGCTTGCCGCCCCTTTTTGGGATCGCTCGGCAAGCGGCTTATGGATAGGGATGGATGGCGGGACAAGCGCATCTTGTTTATGTCAGTCGATTCTCGAGGGTGTTGCTCTTAGGGCGGCCCAAGTGATTAATGCAATGCCACATTTAGAAAATAGCCACGCACGTTTATCCATTGATGGCGGGTTGACTAACAACCCCTATTTTGTTCAATTTCTCGCCGACGTTTTACAACGCGACGTCATTACCTCCAGTTTCACAGAACTGACAGGTTTTGGCTGCGCGGCACTAGCCGCATACGGAGCGAATGGATCTAATCTTGTCATCCAAAACGATGAACATATCTATACGCCCAAAATATCGGTTCAATTAGCGCAAAAATGGCTCGCCACTTTCGACCAAGCACTCACCTTCAGCCGCGGCTGGAAAAAAACACCTTAACAGTCGAATAATAACGTCGGATTCAAAGCCTAATAGCTCTCATATCTATAACGATGTGAGAGCTATTATTCGAACATTTACGTGTTTCGTTAGTGCTGTGTACCAATAAATATTACTCAAGATCTAACTTAGTTTTGGACAGAAACCATTTAGGTCAATCGCTCTAATTAGTTCCTGTCAGATTAGAAAATAGTATATTGAGGCCTTAGGCGTTTGTGAAGTTTCCGTTTGCTGAACGAACTCCTAAAATACGATTTAGGATGTCCTCGATCGTGTTTTAGGTATCGTAATATCTAGCCTTGACGAATTTTTCTATCGTCCATATTTTCTCTGTAGGTAAGTTATTATTTTTCGAAGAGTGAATTAGAAAATCATTAAATTTCATTTAATTACTTCCTGTATGTAATTAAAACTTTGAATATTATAAAACACCTAGCATAACACCAAATATTATAAAAAATACACCTATTAAGCCTGATGTTATTTTTTGTACCCTACTAGAGCTTGTTTTATTAGATAACCTAGATGCCATGACGGCATATCCAGAAAGAATAATAAGCTTCATAACAGCAGTTAAAACCACCAAAGAAATATATAAATATATATCTCCATTTCCTTCTGCTTCAAATTGAGGAAGTAACGAAGAAAAATATATAAGTGCTTTAGGATTACTTAAACCAACAAAAAATGATTGCCACCATAATTTTGAAGTTTTATCACAATGTATGTTTTTTCCATTTGATTTATTTGATACGTTTTTTTGGGAAAAACATTTTATTAGAGATTTCGCTCCTAAATAAACGAGGTATGTTGCTCCTGCAATCTTAAGCATTTTAAACATTGTAGGATTTTCAGAAAAAAAGGCAACAATTCCAAGAGAGGAAATCAACCCTAATATTAAGATAGCAAAAATATCTCCTGTTAAAATAAAAATAGCTCTGGATTTTCCATATTTTAATGAGTTACCTATGAGATATACCGTGGAGGGGCCTGGGCTACCTACTTGAAGTGATGTAATTACTAAGAAAATTAGCCATGATGATGCGGTCATATTTGTTCCCTAAATATATGAATTAATATTCTTCGAATTAAATTTTCCGATAAAATACGACCTATGGTAAAGACACAAAAACAATTGTTTTTGAAGAAACAATCAAAGCATAAACGAATCTGTATACACAGAAATATCAAAACTGTATACTTTTATCTTGGGACAATGGTCGTGAAGAGACACTGTGACACAACGGAGGATCTTGGTGATTTATCAACTTAAGATAGACCAAACATTACGACTTATCCCTTTCCTATCCCTTATAACGATGCAAGACAAAAGAGTGTTTACAGAGTAAATATCCTTTACATCATGCTGTATGCGCCTGTGTATGAGGAATACAGAACAGGAAGAGTTGCAGGGAAACAGTATGGAATGGATTATTGCTCTTGACTCGTCCAGACACTCTTTATTTCATATGTACGGAAGGGGCATACCAACAAAGAGAGATATCTTCTGAACAACTCGATCGTAAGCTGTATCTCTAATGTTTGTAACATCGAAGGAAACGGAGAAGTAATAAAAATGAGTATTTACTCTGAACTAGCCGATATAATAAGCTCCCGGATAGAAAAAGGGTACTATTCAATTGGGCAAAGACTCCCTTCACTGCGACTTTTCAGCAAAGAAAATGATGTAAGTTTAGGCACTGCCCAAAGAGCATACACACTTTTGGAAGAAAAGGGACTCATAGAACCAAAATCCAGATCTGGTTACTATGTCCGCAAGAATACCAATATCTCACATTGTTACAAAACAGTCGATTTTCCTCAGGAACCTGTCGAAGTTCCGAAATGGGATGACATTCTAGACCTGACCTTCCCTCCCCCTTCTAGCAACCTGATTCAACTTGGCAGGGGACTTCCTAATATAGAAGTCCAAACCTTAAAACCTCTTCTAACCTCATTATCACGCTCATGGGTAAAACCTGATCTTAGTGCTTTGTATTACGATGAAATCAAAGGCCTTTATAAACTGCGTGAACAAATCTCTCGTCTGTTAATTGATTCTGAAACTCAGGTTGCCCCAGAGGAAATCATTATAACTCCTGGTTGCCACGCTGCTCTGTCTATAGCCATTCGCTCTATTTGTACAACAGGCGATGTTGTTGTAACGGATTCTCCCTGTTTTCATGGCATACTCAATTCCCTACAGAACATTGGTGCAAAAGTGATTGAAGTATCCTCATCGAAAAATCAGGGTATGAGTTTAGAGGCTCTTGAGCTTGCTTTAGAGCAGTGGCCAGTTAAAGCAATTTTAGTTACCCCAAATTGCAATAATCCACTGGGATATATCATGCCTGAGGATAAAAAAAAGGACCTATATTTACTGGCGAGGAAATTTGATGTCGCTATTATTGAAGACGATATATATGGGGATTTAGCCTATAAATATCCCCGTCCACGTACAATAAAGTCTTACGACATAGATGGACGCGTCCTCTTATGCAGCTCTTTTTCCAAAACATTAGCTCCAGGCTTAAGAGTAGGATGGATTGTTCCAGGTCGATATTTGGAAAAGGCCTCATATAATAAATATTCTTCAGCTCTTTTCCTCTCTGCTGCTCCACAAAAGGCAATTGTCAATTTTATCGAAGCAGGTTTTTACTTAACGCATGTAAAAAGGATGAGAAACTTATATGCTCGTAATCTTGCAGTAGTAAAGCAATGGGTAGAATTAAGTTTCCCGGAAGATGTTGTTATTTCGGAGCCTCAGGGAGGATATATGCTCTGGATAGAACTCCCGAAAAAGGTCAGTGTGACTAAACTAAATGAAGAACTTATTAATGAAGGAATACAGATCTCAACTGGTCGTATTTTCTCTGTATCAGATAAATACAATAATTGTATACGTATAAATTTTGGAGCACGTTTATCTCCAAGGATAAAAAATGCCATATATAGAATAGGCAATTCCATAAAAAATCAATTGCTATAGAAATAAAATAGAAGAGAAGAGACCTGATAGCCTTATCAAGTCTCTGATTAACAATCATTTCAATATCAACTCTCTACTTCTATATTGGTATTTTCCCCATCAGGCTGGCCTTGTTAGGCATTTATTTTTCGCGCAAGGCCATCTCACCAGTTCTTGGATTTGTCAGTGTAACTTTTTCAAGTGCCTGAATAAGCCACAAATCATCTTGTCTAGTTAATACTGCGAGAATTAATGTATCGACTTCATGCTGGCCTGCTAGATGAGCAGAGCCCGAAGAAAAACGACTCCAGGAATGTATTACTGCGACACCATTGGCTATATGAGAAACATCGTTTAGTTCACATTTTGAGCTTGGAATCACTGTATATTGTTTTGTGAATGGGATCATGGAGAGCAACATCAAAGCCAGCTTTTGGCTCAAAGCCAACCTTAGAGTATTTACGTTAACTCGTTTCGGGGCAAAAACGTTCTACCCGAGTAGGCCGAAACAAAAATAGACAGAAACGAGCTAGTTTTTCTTTATACCTTGCCCCATTCGCTTCGAAGGACTGCCAAAACTACTGTATCCCACCACTGTCCTTTGAAAAAGCGATGCTCTTTAAAATGAGCTTCTTGACGCATACCTAAAGACTGGCACAGCTTAATAGCAGGAAGATTTTTGCTGATTGTCTCCGCATAGATGCGGTGAACGCCTAATTCCAAAAAACCAAAGTTTGCGAGAGCTAAGGCGGCTTCATGACTTAACTTATTACCCTGAGATGACCTTGCAAACGCACAGCCCATTGAAGCTTGCTGATTATCCTCTAGGCGTAAACAAACAGTTCCGATGAACTCTCCTGACGATTTACACTCAACAGCTAATTGGTACGACTTTCTTGGGGTCTCACAAGCCTGAGCAATAAATAAATTGGTTAACTCTCTATATTTATTAGGATCACAGTCACTCTCGTCATAGAAACGCTGATATTTAGCATCTTGAGACATCGCAACAAAGTCGCTTTCATCATCCGGAGTCATGTCCCGAATGATCAAACGTTCGGTCTCAATTTTAAACATCAAAAGTTCCTCTTTCTTCATGAGGTAAAACGTTTAAAGTACAGGCGTGGCTTTTTCACATCCATACCTTTACTGAGTAACTCACTGCTGACTAGGTTGAAATACGACTTAAGTCGTTTGTGTCAGATTATGGATATAAAGTTAGCCGTCTATGGAAATGATTCTATTCACAATTGATGCCATATTTTGTTCAAGAATATCTGGTTTAAGATATAAAGGGTTGTAGATAGCATTCATTCTATTTATATACGCAGCTTTCATACCTACAGACATAGCACCATGAGTATCCCAATCATGTGTAGCAACTAGTCGCAGATTGTTGACATCACAGTTCAGTTTTTCTGATGCATATTTATACGCAATCGCGCTTGGTTTAAAAGTGTTGACCTCCTCTACGGAAATTATTTCATCAAAGTATTCATTTAAATCAGCATTACGGATCTGTTTTTCAATTAGTTTTTTTGATGAGTTAGAGAACGCAACAACTTTAAACCCTTCCGATCTTAATCGTTTAAGCGCAGGTTTTATGTCCTCATGAGGAGGAAGCTCTGAAAATGTATTTAATAAGTCATCCGCTTTTTCAGATAACAATTCAACATTCACTTTCGCAGCTAATGACTCCAGTGCAATTTTAGATAATGTTCCAAAATCTGTATGAACTGATGTTAATAGAGAGACTGTTGATAAGTGAAGCAGCATAGCAAACCACGTATCAGTGTAATTCTCATCCCCAAAAAGTAATTTAAATTTTGGTCTTAAAGCACCAAGATTCAAAACCGTTTCGTTAATATCAAACAATACAACCGTTTGTTTCACGACAGATTCCTTAATGTTATGTAAGCCTATGAATATCTAGCACATAACAGACTACTCCTATTCAGAACTTTAAACACTAGTGATTACGCCAAAAAGCTGTCATAAGAAAAACTAGGACAAGTATCGCAAGCGAAATGGTTCAGCTTCATGCGGCTAAATTATTTAGGAGCATAGGTAACTCACCACAGATTGACGGAATCAAAGATGAACATAACGTTAAAAATCAATGACCAACCACCTTGTGGAATAACTAAAATTGGGCCAGCTAAAAGTATGCCGGTAGTGAACTTTCACAAACTGAATGGTTTTTTGTAGTACACATACAATCCGAGCTATTTACACTGACAAAACCAAGATTTTCGTAATACTCATGCCCAATATCACAGTGCAAGTAAATCGCTTTACAGCGTCTATTCTTGAACAATTCTGCTTTAACCAAGTTGATCAACGCCGAACCATAGCCATTGTTTCTTTGTGCGGGAGTTGTCGCTAACGAACCAATGCCAAAACACCCTTCCGTTAGGTTAAATAGCCCACTATAGACGATAAGAGAAGAAACAATTTGCTCGTCTTCGACTAACACATACCAAGTGCCAGATTGATATTTTTTACTGTTTCGACAATTAACCAGATATTCCTCATAGGACTGACAGCCATTCCAAACATCAAAACCCATTGAGTAGACAATATCTAACTCAAAGACCTTGGCTTTTCTGATGTACATTCTTGGAAACTCCTTAATTTAATACAGGCATATGCCATTATTAGGAATAAGTAGCTCAATTAATGAATCACAAACCACCAGTTACATCCAAATAATTGCCCGTTGAAAACGTAGATTTCTCAGATGCTAACCAATAGATTGCTTCAGAGACCTCTTCAGGTAAGCCACCTCTTTGAAGTGGAATTTTACTTTTAAGTCTTTCAATCCTGTTCGGCTCTCCACCGTCAGAATGCATGTCAGTGTATATTAACCCAGGGCGGACACAGTTAACTCTTATACCTTCAGCAGCAACTTCTAACGACAAACCTTTCGTTAGGGTATCTATCGCTCCCTTTGACGCAGCATAATCAATGTACTCGTTTGGAGAACCTGAACGAGCTGATCCAGAAGAAACATTAACAATAACACCACCTAATCCACCATTTTTGTTCGACATTCGTTTAACAGCTTCACGGCTGCACAAGAAGTAACTTGTAACGTTATTTACTAAAATGCTATTAATTCTCTCAGCACTCATTTCTTCTAAACGCATTTGTTTCTGCAATATACCGGCATTGTTGATAAGCACGGATATCGTACCCAACTCTTTATCAACCACATCAAACAAACGAAGCACACCAGCTTCTTGAGAGACATCAGCCTGAACTATAATGCACTGCCCCCCTTTAGCTGCAATTTCCTCAGCTAAGCTACTTGCAGCTTCAACGTTAGATTTATAGTTAATACATACTGCATAACCATTTTGAGCGAACAGTTTTGCAGTAGCGGCACCAATACCTCTGCCACCACCGGTGATAACCGCAACTTTTCGGGCTTCCATATTTACCTTGTGAATTTGAATGAACTATTGGTCTATCCTAACCAACGTTGTTACTGAATTGTAAATTATTTAAAATTCCACATCTGACTTCGGATACGTTTGGTAGGGCAAGTTCGGATTGAAAACCTCAAGCACCTGTCAGTGAAATCCCGCCATCAACCACCAGCGTGTGGCCAACAATATAACTGGCTTTCTCCGACAGCAAAAATTCTATGGCGTTGACCACTTCTTCACTGTGAGCAAAGCGCTCAATTGGCACCACATTCGAGACTTCTTGGCGAATATTAGGGTGGTTGGTTTGCTTCTCTTCCCAGCGCGGGGTCCAAGTTACTCCGGGAGCCACACCGTTAATGCGAATCCCATCTTTAATATTTTCTAGCGCCAGTGAGCGAGTTAAACCTTCCATCGCATGCTTAGCTGCACTATACATTGATGCGCCTGGAGTTGGTCTTAAGCCATTCACAGAGCTGATATTGACGATCGCCGCGCCCTTTTTCATCAGTTTAATTTCGTGTTTTAAGCACAATGCTTGAGCCCAAAAATCAATATTAAGCGTATCTTTTAATAATGAGTTTTCCACCTGATGAAAACGTCCACTAGACGCTATCTGTGGTGATGCATTATTTACTGCGGCATGAAGTTCGCCATAGGTCTCACTCACGTAGGTAAATAACTGTTCAATGTCACTATCAATAGATATATCGCTGATTTTATGATCGACATTAGCTAGATCTGGATACAGATCAAGCGCCTCGTTCCAACTGGATTTTGAGCGTGAGCAAGTCACCACCTTATAGCCTTCAGCCGCTAAACGGCGTACCGTTTCAAGCCCAATGCCACGTGAACCACCAGTAACCAATGCTATTTTCAATTTGGACTCCTTTCCTATTAATATAATGATTATTCAATCAGTTAAATCTGCTTTAGTCTTTATCCAATCTAGCACGTAAAATGGGCGATGACTGTATAAATCTGATCAGATTCTAATATCCGACTTCACATCTTAACGCGATGACCAAAATGCAACTATTTGCTTACCACTTTTATCCCGACATTAATCTATAAGCCTTTGTTATAAAAATTGTAAGTAGCCATTACCTTCACTATAGTTAGTCTGGACATAACAGATGTTCTCAGCTTGAATAACCCGACCCATTACAAGATGCACAACAAGGCTCTTAACGGTGTTTGTGGCGATTCACAGGCAGATATTGAGAGGCTGTAACTTAGGACGATCACTCGAATGAAGAAGTGGTTTTTGGTAGCAATCGTATTGATAGCTGCTGGGTTAAGTTTTTGGCCCACAACAGAGAAAAGTACCGCAAAACAGGCCATTAGCATATCTGGGCCATTTGAGTTTCATAGCCGTGAACTTTCAACCAATGGCTACGTATTCAGCCGTTTACAAATCGTTGAATCATTGGTTGCTGTCGATGAAAAGGCCAATCCTGAACCTTTGCTAGCGAAAAGCTGGATGCAAAGTAAAGATGGGTTAACTTGGTCTTTTATGTTGAGACGCAAAGTCACCTTTCATAATGGCACCGAACTGACTCCACATATCGTCGTCAATGATCTTAAGCGCGCGCAGCAACATTCTGGCGTACTTCAACAAGTCCCAATCACCAACATCACCCACGATGATGAGCAGGTGATCATTCGCTTATCACGGCTGTATCGTCCATTACTGTTTGTATTAGCGCACTATTCAACGGCAATTCTTGCACCTGAATCTTTTGATGATAATGGTAACATTACCCAGATAATTGGCACGGGTCCTTACGAGATAACAAACTTGCAGATGCCTAATATTGTTAAGGCTACCGCTTACACCACTTACTGGGGTAAACCTGCGAATATCCCGCAACTCAATTATCTCTCAGGTCATCGCCCTGAAAGTCGTGCTTTACTTGCACAAAGTGGCCAAGCTGATATCGCGTATTCCATTGACCCTGCCAGTATGGAGGCTCTAAAAAACAGTAAAAACCTCCATATGAAAGTGGCGGCTATGCCTCGTACAGTGATGTTAAAACTCAACAACGCCCATCCTTATCTCAATAATGTTAAGGTACGCCACGCACTAAGTTTAGCCATTGACCGACATGAAATAGCCAATAAAGAATTAGGTTTACCGGGCTCGGAAGCTTATCAACTTTTTTCTCCTGCATTAGGCGCATGGCATATCGATGGATTAGAGAACCGACACCGCAATTTAGCAGAGGCTCGCAAACTATTAGCCGACGCTGGATGGCAATTAAATTCGCAAGGCGTACTACAACGAGATGGAAAAACTTTCACTCTCAATTTAGTAACCTACGCAGATAGGCCGGAACTTCCGCTGATTGCCACCGCAATTCAAAACCAATTGAAACAAGTCGGTGTTGTTCTCAAAGTCCAGATTATCGATGCGCAAGTCATTCCAGCGAAACAGAATGATGGCACTCTAGACATGGCATTAATTGCTCGTAATTACGGCATGTTATCCGATCCTCTGCCGATATTACTTAACGACTTTGCCGAGCACACTAATTCTGCATGGGGACCGATGAATTGGTCTTCACCTAAATTGCTGGCTCTATTAAATACACTCACCAGTGAAACGGATAAATTTCAGTACCAGCGGAATGCTCAACTTGCTGCACACTTGTTAGTGAATGAAATGCCGCTTATACCGATTACGTATTACCACCAGATCATCGCAGTAAATAAGAGTTTGCAACACTTTAGGTTTGACCCATTCGAACTTAACTATCGTGTTGCAGAGCTCACCTTAAAATCTCATTAGCACACACATAATACGTAATTATCGATTGCTTAAATAAATGAAGTTGCTAGGATACTTGGTGATAGTCGGGGTGCCTTTAGGCTGAGATCGCAATGCGAGACCCGTTGAACCTGATTCAGTTAATACTGGCGTAGGGAACTATGACTGCGGTAACTCGTATTGGTACCCAAATGATAAGAGTTACTCTCAATCACAAAACCTCTCCTTTGCATAGTTAGTGGTTTTGTTTGTTCCTGATGTCGTGTATTAGGAGCAAACCATGAAACCTAAAACAGACATTTCTTTTATTCCAAATATCCTGACCATAGCAGGCTCAGACAGCAGCGGCGGCGCGGGAATTCAAGCCGATATAAAAAGTATTTCCGCCAATGGTGGATATGCATGCAGCATAATTACCGCTTTAACAGCGCAGAACACGCAAGGTGTGCTGGATATCCTACCTGTGCCGGAAACGCATATTGAACATCAATTAGACGCCGTCTTCCAAGACATCCACATCGATGCCGTCAAAATTGGCATGTTGCCTAACGAGGCAAGTATCGCCATCGTCGCGCAAAAGCTGCGTCAGTATCAAGTCACCAACGTTGTTCTGGACGCCGTTATGGTGGCAACAAGTGGTGACGAATTACTCGCATCTACCGCAGTAAGCACCTTAATAAGAGAACTCTTCCCTCTTGCCACGGTCATCACGCCTAACTGGCATGAAGCTGCGGTCATATCCAAGCAACCGGAACCTAAAACTGACCAGCAATTCGCGGAGTTTTGTCAGAATTTAAGAACACTAGATACCCCGATTTTACTCAAAGGAGGCCACAGTTTTTCTCAACATGATGCCTGTGATGTTCTACTAAATAAGGAGAGTCAGTTTACCTTTCACGGACAACGAATCGATACCAACAATACTCATGGTACGGGATGTACACTCTCCTCGGCGATAGCAACCCACCTAGGACATAAAGAACATTTAGTGAATGCGATTTCACTCAGTAAACACTATATTACTCAGTCATTAAATTATGCTGACCGTCTCTCTGTCGGGCATGGACACGGGCCGGTGAACCACATGTATTTGCATCCTAGCCAACGCTCTATAATGTTCCCCACCAAAAAGCAGAGTCGCGTTACCAAGCCGCGTCATGAGGTACAACTATGATGACTCATGACATTATTACGGCTCTGCACAAAGTACGACAAATACAACCATTAGTGATCAATATGACCAACGATGTGGTGACCAACTACTGTGCGAATGCATTACTCGCTGTCGGCGCCTCCCCTATCATGGCGAACTCACGACACGAAATGGCTGAGTTGATCAGCATGGCCGGCGCGTTAGTGGTCAATATCGGCACACTCAACGAAACGCGCGTCAATCAAATGCATTATGCCATCGAATGTGCCAATCATGCGGGCATCCCTGTGGTACTTGATCCCGTGGGATGCGGAGCGACGAAATATCGAACTCAGGTTAGCCAAACCTTTTGCACGCTTGCTGAAAATCTCATTATTCGCGCGAATGCCTCTGAAATTAAAGCGTTAAGTGGCATGAAAGGGAACACTAAAGGAGTCGATAGCACGGCAGAGTCCACTGACGTCATTGATGCGGGTTATCAACTTTTAAGGCCTGGGGTTTCAGGGATTGTGATTTCCGGCGCCACCGATGTCATTATTAGCCCAACTCAACAGGTTCACCTCTACAACGGCAGCACGCTCATGCCTTATGTAACAGGTACTGGCTGTAGTCTCAGTGCTATGGTGGGTGCATTTGCAGCCGTTGGTGAAACGTCAGGATTCGCTGCCACAGCAATTTGGGGAATCGCAGGGGAAATTACGTCACATAAGGCGCAAGGCCCTGGTAGTTTTGCCGCTTTAATGCTCGATAACGTGTACCAATTGGACAATAATCAGATAAGCAACACATTTAGAGGTGACGTTATAGCTAATAATAGTGCGATGAATCTAGTTTAGATCATCACCGCTGCACACAAAAAGTGAATCATGTGCAGCGGAATTCGTTCAATTTTTTTGATGATTACCAACGAGATTTGCCAATTTTGCATTTTGACAGTTGATTTAAAATAACAAACATCTCTAAAAAATTTGAATGAAGGACACTCCATGATCGAAAAAAGGGCGGCGCAAGAACGAGGGCATGTCGATTTAGGCTGGCTTAATAGTTATCACACCTTTTCCTTTGGCCAATATTACGATCCTCATCATATGGGATTTTCTGCTTTACGCGTGATTAATGATGATACTGTGCAACCTGATCAAGGTTTTCAAACCCACGGTCACCGCAACATGGAAATCATTAGTTTTGTGTTAGAAGGCACTATCGCGCACAAAGACAGTGGCGGCAATATTGAAACGTTGCCACAAGGCGAATTCCAACTGATGTCCGCAGGCCAAGGGATCTACCACAGTGAATTTAATCACTCATCGACGAATCCGTTGCATTTCTTACAAATTTGGATAGAACCCAATCAAACCGACACTCGGCCTAGTTACCAACAAAAACCATTTAATGTTATTCAAGGCTTAACGCCGATTGCCACACCTGATGGACAATACGATTCGTTTACCATCAAACAAGATGCTTCACTGTTCCAATTAGTGCTTGCAGGACAAACGCAGCAGCGCTACGCAATCGCAGAGTCTCGCCGCGTATATGTGCACCTCATCTCTGGATCATTACAAATTAACGACCTGTCTCTCTTACCTGGTGATGGTGCGAAAATTTCTGATATTGACCAAATCGATCTAATTAACGAAGGTAGTGAACAAGTTATCGCTTTAATGTTCGATCTGCCCTAGCCCTCCTCCATAGTAAGTGTCAAACTCTTACTATTTTCAGCTTTGTAACCGGTTACAGAAACCGGTTACAATTTTCTTTTGATTGATCTAGAATAGTCACTATTGATCCTGAGTGAATCGTCATGTTGGTCAGGATCCGTTTATTCATTTCCAATCGAGGAATATTATGTCTACGTTAAGTTTCCCAAGTGATTTTTTATGGGGCGGAGCTGTCGCAGCGCACCAAGTTGAAGGTGGCTGGAATAAAGATGGTAAGGGTCCAAGTATCGTTGATGTTCTAACCAAAGGTGCCCACGGCGTTCCTCGCGTGATTACCGATACCGTTGAAGCCGATCAATTCTATCCAAACCACGAAGCTGTCGACTTTTACGGCCGTTATAAACAAGATATCGCCCTATTTGCGGAAATGGGATTTAAATGTTTTCGTACATCGATTGCGTGGACACGTATTTTCCCCAAAGGTGATGAAGAGACACCAAATGAAGCAGGACTGCAGTTCTATGATGATATGTTCGATGAACTGCTCAAATATGGTATCGAACCTGTTATCACATTTTCTCACTTCGAAATGCCGCATCACTTAGTCAAAGAATACGGCGGTTGGACAAACCGTAAGGTCGTTGATTTCTTTGTGAAATTTGCTGAAGTGGTACTCAAACGCTACCAAAACAAAGTGAAGTATTGGATTACCTTTAACGAAATCAATAACCAAGCCAACTGGAAAGCACCGCTATTTGGTTACTGTAATTCAGGGGTGATTTATCTTGATCACGACAACCCAGAACAGACACTTTACCAAGTCGCTCACCACCAATTTGTTGCCCATGCGAAAGTCGTAAAACTTGGTCACGACATTAATCCAAGCATGCAAATCGGTAGCATGATTCACATGATGCCGCTTTACCCTGCGTCATGTCACCCTGAAGATATGCTTAAAGCACAAGATATGATGCGCAGTAAGTATTTGTTCAGCGATGTTCAGGTACGTGGCTATTACCCAAGCTATCTACTGAAAGATTGGGAACGCAAAGGCATTCATGTACAAATGGAAGAAGGCGATGATGAAATTCTGCGCCAGGGCTGTTCCGATTATCTCGCTATCAGCTACTACATGACCAATATTGTGTCTGCCGAGCCAGTTGAAGGTGATTCGGACAGCTTGTTTGGAGAAAGTCGTCTCAATCCTCACCTTCCAGCTTCCGACTGGGGCTGGCAGGTCGATCCTCAAGGGCTGCGCTTTGCCCTCTCTGAACTTTATGAGCGTTATCAGAAACCAATTTTCATCGTCGAAAATGGTTTAGGTGCTCTAGATAAGGTTGAACAAGACGGCTCAATCAACGACGACTATCGCATCGAGTACCTCGGTGCTCATATTCGTGAAGTAAAAAATGCTATCGCTCTCGACGGGGTTCCTGTGATGGGCTTTACCCCTTGGGGTTGCATCGATTGTGTGTCATTCACAACGGGTGAATATCGCAAACGTTACGGTTTTATCTATGTCGACAAACACGATGATGGCAGCGGCACAATGGAACGTTCGAAGAAGAAAAGTTTCTTCTGGTATCAAAATGTGATTAGTACCAATGGAAATGAGATCTAATTGATTGATGATCCCAGGCAGATTTTAGTGCTATCACCTCGTCGTGATTCTCAATACACATGAATCGCAATGAAAGAGTAAATATCTACTCTTAGTCTCATTGAAAATTGTGGTACTCTCGCCGCCCTTAGACATTTGGGCGGCGTGATCTTAGAGGACATTTCATGGCAACAATCAATGATGTATGCAAAACAACAGGCTTATCTAAAGCGACGGTTTCCCGAGTCATCAATGGAAGCGGACAAGTGAAAGCCGCAACTCGAGAACGAGTGGTTGCCGCAATGAAACAGCTCAACTACCACCCAAGCAGTGTCGCCCAAGCGCTAGCAACCAATATTTCCAATTCTATTGGCTTGATACTCCCCCAATTTCAAAGCAACTATTTCGGCAGCATTTTGTATCATGCTGAGCAAAGTGCCCAAACAGCAAATAAAAAACTATTAGTCGTTAACAGCAAAAACAGTGCTCAAGGGGAAACAGAAGCCGTTGAAACACTTATCTTTCAACGCTGTGATGCAATTTTGCTGTATAGCCGCCATTTAAATGAAGAAGCGTTAGTGAAACTGCAACAGCAAGCTAACGTGCCCTTAATCGTACTCAATCGCCAATTAAATTCGGCAACAGTTTCTAGTTTTGGCTTTGAACAGGTTCAATTAGCCACCATCGCTGTCGATCATTTGATTCAGTTAGGACATAGAAATATTGCCTGCATTACCTCACCATTAGACAGTGAAACAGGACGATTACGTTACCAAGCTTATCAAGATGCACTTACAAAGCACGATATTACAGTAAATAAACACTTGGTCACACAAGGGGAAAATACATTAGAAACAGGTTATCGAGCCACTCAGCAGTTACTCCAAAATCTCGGCCATCAAACAGCACACTCTTGCCCATTTAGTGCTCTGTTTGCCTGTAATGATGATATGGCAATTGGCGCGATTCGCGCTCTACACGATGCGGGCTTAAAGGTACCTCATGATGTTTCCGTCATTGGCATAGATAACGAACCAGCAGCCGCTTATGCGCTGCCCAGTTTATCCAGTGTCTCTTTGCCTATTCATTCACTAACCATTGACGCAATGAATCTAGCTATTAAGCAAATTCCAACAATGAATAACACAGTAGCAACACACAAAAATTATCAAGGAAGCCTTGTCAGCCGGGAATCTTGCACAAAATTCCACTCAGTTAACACTTCTTTCGCAACGCGAATGTAACATTACGCACTCAATATCATATGATGTTTACTTTTTAATATTATGCATTAAAGATAATATAATTATATAAATGATAATCGTTGCTATCCATAAAAATTAACTGTAACCTAAATCCCGCTATTGGAATGTGATTCCTGCCTCCCCAAAATTGGGATCGCCTTTTAATAGCAAAAAAAAGCGCCACAGGACGTGGCGCTTTCCCCCTTATTTTCTAAAGGAAATTATCTTAGCTGTGGATAGCGTCGTAACAAGAAGACGATAAAGCCTAAACCAACGACCCCAAATGCCACTCCAGCAACACCAATCCAAGTCACACTCGACATTTGAATCACTTTAGCACCAATCAAAGCACCTGAGCCGATGCCGAGGTTAATAATGCCAGAGTACATAGATTGAATCATATCCGACGCTTCTGCATTGATATTCAATACTTTTACCTGCATACATAGCGATATCACCATCAGCGCAGCGCCCCAAACAATCACATCAACAATGATTGACCAATGGAAGGTAACCGATGCCACTAGAGCCGCCATACATACGATCATCAGTACCACATTGCCATAGAGCAGAGAGGTGTTATGTTTTTCACCTAAGTAACTGAAAATGATACTACCAAGAATACCAGCGCCACCAAACGCAAGAAGAATCAATGTCGTGAATCCAGGACTAATATGAGCCACATCATGCATGAATGGTTCAATATAGCTGTAAGCAGTGTAGTGAGCAGTAAACAACAAGAAAATGAACAAGTACAAGCCCATCAACATTGGATTACGTAGCAATGTTGGCAATGTTTTCATTGAGCCAGTAAATAAGCTTGGTAATTTTGGCAATAAACGAGCCAATACCAATAATATGATGAATGCGACCACACCAATCACAGCAAAAGTAATACGCCAACCAAATGCCTGCCCGATCATACGGCCAAGTGGAACCCCAAGCACCATCGCAAGTGATGTCCCTGTCGCGAGCACACTTAATGCCAACGTCTTTTTACCTGGAGGGGCAACACGAATCGCGATAGAGGCGGTGATCGACCAGAAAACAGCGTGAGCAAAAGCGATACCAATCCGGCTTATCACTAATGATGGAAAATTCCACGCAAATACGGAGCCGACGTGGCTGATGATAAATAAGCCAAATACCCCCATTAACAAACCTTTGCGCTCTAACTTACTCGTCACCATCATCATAGGCAGTGACATTGATGCCACAATCCAAGCATAGATAGTCAACATCCAGCCAGCACTGGCAGCGGTGATATCAAAATCTCTTGCAATATCAGTCAGTAACCCTACTGGAACAAATTCAGTAGTGTTAAAAATAAAAGCACTGAAGCCTAGCGCGAAAACGCGCATGTACTGAGAATGGCGCGTCACCGTAGGCGCCGTTGCGGTGGTTTGGCTCATAACGACTCTATAAAATTAAAAACATTGATTTCAAGGACGCGGCGATTGTCGCGCGTTTTATACAGAAAAGATAGATGGATCACAAAATTTTTCAAGTAAACCATTTCTGTTTCTTAAAAGCTGAGAAATTGAACAAAAAAATCCGAAGCCAACAGCCTGACTTCGGATGATAATTTTTACAGCGCCGGGGGAGATTATTTAGCTAATGCTTCATCCAATGCTTTAGTTAAAATTGGGTGATCAGGCGTCATATCTGGTGCAAAGTGACCAATCACTTCACCGTCTTTGCTCACTAGGAATTTTTCAAAGTTCCACAGTACATTGCCGTCTTTCACTTCAAAACCATAACCTTTCAGCTTTTCAACAAAACCGCTATCTGGAGCTGTAGTACGTTCTGGAATCGCAGAGAAAAGTGCTTGGTATAAAGGATGACGACCTTCACCATTCACTTCTACTTTACTGAACATTGGGAATGTCACACCAAAACGAGCAGTACAGAACGATTGAATTTCTGCTTCTTCACCTGGTTCTTGCGCACCAAACTGGTTACAAGGGAAACCTAGAATTTCCAAGCCTTCTTCTTTGCGAGCTTTATAAAGATTTTCTAACGCTTCGTATTGTGGTGTTAGGCCACATTCAGACGCGGTATTCACAATCAATAGTGCTTTGCCTTTGTAATCAGACAATTTTTGATGTTTACCTTCGATAGTGACAACGTCGATATCGTAAATGCTACTCATTAGATGTTCCTTATTATTCGTTATGGGATTCCGTGTTGACCAATTTGGCCAACGCAATGACAATACAATAGCGCACAATTATATTGTGTACAATCAATTAGTTTCAGTTTTGTGTAAAAACTATCCGTACAGCACAAGTATCACCGCTGTACGAATAAACGACATCATTGATTAATGAGAAAGATTAGGCGTAACGGAAGGTTCTGACAAAAGGAATACCATCAAGGTCATAGGAGACCTGAGCGGGCACACCATACACCTGCTCTATCAACTCAGCAGAGAGCACGTCGGTAGGCTTCCCTTGTGCCACGACCTTACCCTCTTTCAAGACAATCAAATTATCCGCATATTGAGCGGCTAAATTGAGATCATGTAATACCATTAAAGCCGTCCAGCGATGTTGTTCAGTCTGTTCGATCAAATGGCCAAGCATCACTTGTTGAAAATGAAGATCCAAGGCACTGACAGGTTCATCTAACATCAAAACTTGCGGACTACGCAGTATCGCTTGTGCAAACAACACCATTTGGCACTGTCCACCACTTAACGTGCGAATATCTCGGTCAGAGAGATGAGCAAGGCCGATTTGATCCAGTACCTCAATCGCTTCGCGCAGCATCTCTTCATCAACACGCCAACTCAATTTGTCTAGCTTACCCAGCAACACCACTTCGATAACAGTCAGGTTCGCATCAAGGCGAATATCTTGTGGCATGTAACCAATACGTTCGCGCCATTGAGTTAACTGTTTATAGTCAAGCGGCTCACCATCAAATGAAATCTTGCCCTCTTTCGGTTTGATGTCGCCAAACAACGTTTTGAGTAGCGTACTTTTCCCTGTTCCATTCGGGCCAATAATCACGTTCACTTCGCCCTGCTTGAGGGACAAGTTCATTTGATCGGCCAGTAATAGTTGATCAAGTTGTACGGTTAAATTATCAATAGTTAACATTAGCGCCTCCGAGCGATGATCAACCAGAAGAAAAACGGAACGCCGATAATAGCGGTTACAATACCGATAGGAAATAGCGCGCCCGGCACAATGACTTTTGATAAGACTGACGCACTTGATAATAAGAACGCACCAACAACAAAAGACAAAGGTAAGAAAAAGCGTTGATCTTCACCGACAATCATCCGAGCAATATTCGGCGCCACAATGCCGATAAAGCCAATGATACCGACAAAGCTCGTTACCGTTGCGGTCATCAACGCGACGATAAACAAGATTTTTAAGCGCAATTTCGATACATCAACCCCCAGACTTTTAGCTCGTTCTTCCCCCAAGCGTAATGCAGTTAATTTCCACGCATCTTTCATCATTGCAACAAAGCTCCCCCCTACCACCACTGTGATAATGGTCAGGTTCTGCCACGTTGCTTTAGACAAACTACCAAACAACCAAAATAGAATTTGCTGGCTCAATTCTGGAGATGAAATGAACTGCACCAAAGAGAGTAACGACTGAAACAAAAACAGCAGAGCAATCCCCGCTAATATCAACTGCCCTGAAGTGATATGGCGCATCATCGCTAACATAAACAAGAACGTTGCCGAAAGCATACAACAAACAAAGGCACCTATCGGTACAGCGTAGTCTGCACTCATCCCCAACGCACCTATATATAAGGTAAGCGCGGCACCGAAACCAGCAGCGGCAGCCATACCTAATGTATAAGGGCTTGCCATGGGGTTATTCAGTAATGTCTGCATTTCAGCGCCGCCTATACCTAAACTGCCTCCCACCACAATCGCCATAACAGCGATAGGAAGGCGTAAATTAGCCACAATAACTTGGGTTGTCGGGTCAACGCTGAGAGGAAAACCTACAAAGTTTAATAACGCATACGTGACACTAGTGACATCGAGCATCGAAGGGCCAGTCGCAATATCAAACAAAAATGAGCTAAGCAGTAACATGCCCAGCAGCATAATGATTCGCCACCGACGCTGTTCACTTTTTCTTTGTTGCACAATGGCGTTTTCTATAGCTGACGCTGTCATGATAGTCCTTAATTAAATCACTCTTCGCTACACTTCACAGCGTTTAACCACACTCTTCTACATCAGAAGACTCTGAATTATATAGAAACACTATGAATGATAATTTCATAAATTATAAGTTGCGCGATTATACAGTAATAAATATGATAATCATTATTATTAGCTACATAACATTAACTTAAATGAAAAATTTACTGATTTTCTGCACACTACTTTTTGCTATTCCGAGCTGGGCAGCCCCAGCGCAATCAAGCAATACCCAAACCATTACTGACGTTTTAGGGCGTTCAATTACTTTAGAATTACCTGCCAAACGCGTTGTTATTGGATTTTATGGTGAAGATTACATGGCGATCGGGGGTGAACAATCGTTCGACCATGTCATTGGTATGTCGAAAGAGATTTGGCAAAAATGGCGACCAAAAAACTGGGCACTGTATGTGAAACACCGCCCATCATTAGCGACACTGCCAGAAGTGGGTAAAGTGGACACACAAACCTTTTCTGTTGAAAAGGTCATCAGTTTAAAACCTGACGTGCTGCTATTAGCTGACTGGCAATATCAAGCACTAAAAAGTGAAATGCCTCGTTTTGAAGCGGCGGGAGTTCATGTTGTCGTCGTTGATTACAATGCACAAACACTCGAACGCCATATTAAAAGTACCCAAGTCATTGGAGAACTAACAGGCCAAGTTCATCGTGCAGAGGTCATCGCCGAACAGTATAAAGTAGATACACAATTAGTGTTTGATCGTTTAGCAAAAGCCAATCTACCCCAACCTAAAGTGTATGTAGAATACGGTTTCACTGGCCCACAAGAATACGGTTACACCTTCGGGGCAAACATGTGGGGACGTATGGCGATGTTAGCTGGCGGAGACAATATTGCTGCACCATTTATCAAATGGTGGGGACATCTAAATCCGGAGCAAGTTATCGCAGCCCGACCAGATGTTATTTTCTTGACCGGTACCGAATTTGGTAAAAACGAGCAATCAACGTTAATGGGTGAAGGCGTATCGAAGTCTGTTGCACAACAGCGTTTAGCCGGATTTGAACAACGCATGGGCTGGGCAAGCCTGCCAGCGGTTCAAAACCATCGTATTTACGGCATGTATCACTACGGCTCTCGCTCAATTATGGATGCGAGTATGCTGCAATTTATGGCTAAAGCGATGTATCCAAAACTGTTTGCAGATATTCATCCTGAACAGAAATATCGCGATTTTTACGCCAAATATTTACCAGTTACGCCAACCGGTACATTTATGGTGTCATTACAAGATAAGTAACGCCTTGATTAAGAAAGAATAAAATAAGCCAAGACGAGAGTCTTGGCTTCATTATTCTTAACTTGACGCGATATCAGCATTACATACCGATAGACCACAAATCGTAAAATGCGATGCGTCCCGCTAATTCAGCCACAATAAATACGACCCCACTACTTAAAGCCACAGGTACGATACGCTTCTTGTAACTGTAAACCGCCAAGACTAACGCCACAGCATAGAGTGCCAATTTTGCATCGAAGAATCCCATTCCTTGCATGAGCATCTCTGGTGATGAAGCACTTAAATGCGCCATATAACTCGGAATGATCAAAAATCCCAAAACAGCAGCGAATACGGTGATAACCATATTCAATCGGGTTGGTTGCCAAATCAGAGCCAATGCACCGCCAGAGGTAAATGCGGCCAAGATCATTTGGTAACTGGTGAAATGAGTGTCCCATTGAGGAATCGTTAATAGCGTGTACACGCGCGGTATTAGTACAATAAGTACTACTGCTGAGACTGCCGTAATCACACGTAATAGTAGCAGTAACCCTTTTAATTTCGGGCGTAAATACATCACGGCCAAACTGATAAACAGCAAACCACCATAAACGGCACAACTCACAATTTCGTTACTCATTGGTGAACGCCCAGTACCAAACAGGGCATTCATTGCTCTGAAGGGACGCCCTAAGTGTAATATCGCACTACCACCCGCCAACGCGACCAGAATCAGACAAGCGACACCCATTTTGAACAAAGCCTGATCAGTGGTTGCTTTACGATTAATAAGTTGATTAATCACACTTAAAATCAATAGCCCCGCAGATGCTTGAGCTAAAACGGTAAAGAAAACTAACGGTAACTCATGCATGTTTCACTTCCTTAGGGTTTGCAGTTCCCCCATTTGATGTTCATGGTTAGACACCGCTTTAGGGTGTGGTTTTATCACTAAGTTAGGGTGAGTGAATTCTGATGAAGGTAACGGTGCAATATCCGCCTCATGCCCATATTTAGCGCGCAATTCATCAATATCACCAAATTCAATTGCACGTTGTGGACAAGAATCAACACACACGGGGTTAAGCCCTTGTTCCAATCGGTCTAAGCAAAAATCGCACTTAGATATAACACCTTTTTCTTCATCAAACTGCGGCGCACCATAAGGACAGCGCATTTCACAATAACGGCAGCCAATACACACATCTTGGTTAACCAATACCACCCCGTTGTCGTCGCGTTTATGCATCGCACCTGTTGGACACCCTTCTACACAAGTAGGGTTGCTACAGTGGTTACAAGAGATCGAAGCGTAATAAGCAAAGGTATTGTTTTGCCATGCATTGCCCTGTTTTTCCCATGTGCCCCCACCGTATTCATAGACACGGCGATATTTACGCCCAACATCAATATTGTTTTTGTCTTTACAACTCACTTGGCACGTTTTACAGCCAGAGCAGCGAGAGGTATCAATATAAAAGCCTAATTGTTTCATCGTCTACGCCCTCTTTATCTCAACCAAGTTAGTGTGTTGTGGATTGCCTTTTGCTAATGGTGTGATGCGATGGCTGGTAATCGAGTTGATACAACCGCCAATATCAATGCCATTTTTCACTACCGACCATGCGCCTTCTGGCATAGCGGCAACGCCTGGCAATATACGATGAGTCACTTTAGCTTCGATCATTACAGTGCCGCGGTCATTAAACACTTTCACCATATCGTTATTGGCGATGCCACGTTCGCGAGCATCAATCGGGTTAATCCACACTTGGTTTGGTACGGCTTCTTTAAGTACACCAACACTGGCGTAGGTGGAGTGAGCATGGCCTTTCGTGTGGAAACCAGATAACTGCAAAGGATATTTCTTATTCAGTTTCTTATCCCAAGGCGTATCAGGCACAGTTAAAAACTCTGGAATAGCAGAAATACGGTCGCCTTTAGGTAGCGTCCAAGTATCTTGTAAGGTTTGTAGTGCGGCGGAATAAATTTCTACTTTGCCCGATGGCGTTGTCAGAGGATGCGCTTTGGGATCATCATAGAACTCTGCCATCACAGGCACTTCAGCCATAGGTGACAAGAATTGTTCGACCACGCCCGTACCTTTAACTTCACTAAAATCAGGTAAATGAGGGCGTTCTTTACGAACTTGCTCATAGTTGAGTTCCACCCATTGAGCTTGTGTTCGTCCTTCAGTGAAGGCTTTTTCTAGCCCTAGATGGCGAGCAATATCGACACAAACATCATAGGTGCTACGGCATTCCCATAACGGCGTAATGGTATTTTCCATCGAAATCATATACTGATGAGAACCCGTCGCGTAGGAATTACCTACCAAATCACTAGCTTCAAGATACGTGGTTTCTGGCAATAAAATATCCGCAAATTTCGCGGTCGCTGTCATGTGGTTATCGATAACAACAATGGTTTCACATAAGGTATCGTCTTCAAGAATTTTACGGGTACGATTCAGCTCCCCATGCTGGTTAGCCAATACGTTCCCCGCCTGATTAAATATCATTTTAATCCCAGAAGAGAGCTTTTCAGCACCTTGTAAGTGGTGTGTTTGCGGGGTAATGATCTCTGGATGGGCTATCGCGTCAGTCCAAGTATAAACCGGGATTTTGACTTGCACGGGATTAGTCCCAGTTGGTAAATATGGTACTTTGTAATTCACCCCTTCTGGCCAGTTACCGTTATTGGTGCCAAGACGCCCAAACTGGTTAGCAATGATGGGCAAAATTTGAATAGCCCGCGCCGTTTGCTCACCATTACCATGACGTTGCGGTCCCCAACCTTGACAGATATACGCTGCTTTAGCGGTCGCAATTTCTCGGGCAAGTTGCGTAATTCGAGTGGCCGGAATCCCAGTAATATCCGCTGCCCAATCCGCTGTTTTTTCGATGCCATCATCGCCAGTTCCCATCACATAATCTTTGTAGCTGGCATTTTGTTTAGCGGAACTAGGCAGTGAAGCGCGGCTAAACCCTACCGCATATTGATCAATTTGCTTTTCATCCAACAACTCTTCTTTGATCATGGTATGGACTAAACCTGCCACCAGAGCAGCATCTGAGGTTGGTCGAATTGGTAACCACTCAGCATGTTCAACCACAGCAGAATCGGTAAAGCGAGGATCAATAACAATCACTCGGGCGTGAGATTTTTCTAATGCCCGGCGCAGCTCTTCGACTTCACCACCACCCGACATTCGCGTTTCAGAAACATTTAAACCAAATAACACCACGAGGTCAGAATGGGCGACTTGAGAAAACATCGAACCTTCATATAAACCGTAAGTGTATGGTGTCGCAGTGGTAATTTGCGCAGTCGAGTAACTATTAAAGTATTGTAGGTATCCACCAGCGAGGTTAAGCAAACGCTGCCACGCAGGCCGGCCTTGCGTATGATAATAAGCACCTGTTGCGTATTGGTAAAAAATAGATTCGTTACCGTATTTTTCGCGGATACGCACGATTTCATCCGCAATATACTTAGTCGCTTCATCCCAAGAAATACGTTTAAATTTGCCTTCACCGCGCTTACCAACGCGTTTCATTGGGTATTTCAACCGGTCAGGGTTATAAACGCGAAATTTATTGGATCGTCCACGTAAACATGGACGAATCTGATGTTGACCAAACACATCTTCATTAGCGGGAATTTCCGGTTCTACTTGGGTAATGCGATCGTTCTCAACTCGCACACGCAAAGCACAGCGGCTACCACAGTTAACCAAACAGGCACTGTGCTTAAAGATGGATTCTTGATCCGCAGCCACTTCTTTCGCTAAAACGGATTTAGAAAAAGGCAGTGTCGTTAACGAAGATAACAGCGCAGCACCTGCGCCGACCTTGCCGCTGTACTCCAACAATTGACGTCGAGTGGTTTCGACATTTAGAAATGACAACTTACTCATGGAATGCTCCAGTTTATAATCCTGAATGCCGATCCATCGAAAAAATCAGGTATGGATGGCACTACCATCACACGCCTTATTAGTTATACCCTTGTATACCTAAGTACCCTTTCAAAAAACTAATAAAGCCATGCCTTTTATTCTTCATTAGTTGTTATATTTATTTGCGATGAATATTTTTCGAAGAATAAAAATCATCAATTAAGAAATTGATTTAATATAAGATTAAATCAATCATCACACTGACAAAATGATATGGATCATCGAATATAAAAACTGTTGAATAATACTATCCATAATAAAAACAAATGATTTAACCAGTAACTTATTGACAATAATATGAAACGATAAATCAAATAAAATTATAAAGTTATTATGATAAGTTGAATATTTCCGTGCTCTTTCATCTTAGTATCTTGTAACGCTATAAAAACAAAGATAATAAACTTTTAATTAATAACACTTATTGTTGGTATATATAAATTATATATCTAAATAATAACGGTTATTATTTACCAACCATGACGTGAATAAAAAAATAGCGACTGAATAAATCAAGTCGCTATTTCATTTAATGACTATTTAGTGAAGTGAAAGCGCATTAAAGTCGCAAGCAGGTATACATGCGCCACAACCATTGCATTGCTCGGAGTTAATCTCCGGCCTGTGACCAGATTCAATCGCAATGGCATCTTGTGAACACTGCTCTTTACAGCTTTGACAATAAGCCGCGAGTGACGCTGAACACGCAGAAGAAACCCGGACTTGCATTTGTGAGGTATCTAACGCATTAGATTTACAGGCCATAGAACATGCCAGACAAGAATCACAGTGTGCGGAAGAGGTTAAAACCGGAAAACCTTCAACCATAGCGATGGCATTGGTTGGGCAAGCTTGAATACAATCACCACATTGGTTGCAATCATGCAAAAAATGAACTTCTTCTTTGGCATGCGGCGGACGTCGATAAGAGATTTCCGGCACAGGTTGAGCCGGAACCTGAGTTAAACGACGGAATAATGCGCGGCGATTAGGATCAAACTTAGTCATAACCTATTCCTCTATTATTTGTAGAGTTGCACCTGTTTGGGAGTGAGCTCCATATGGTGTTCTAGGTGTTGCAGAAACAGCGTATTCAACTGAGCAAGGGTCGCATAAAACTCACTGGTTTGGTTACCGGCAAGCAGTTCAAGATAACGATATGCCCAAGTCAACAAGTGTTGTTCAAGCAAAATCACCACTGCCTCTTCTTGGCCGTCTTCTAATAACGCCGCCATCGCCCAAAGCATCAAACCGTATTGATCATTAGGCTCTACTTTACTCGTTAATTCAATCCCATAACGCGTAAGAAACAGATCAAAATCGCCAGTAGAGTCACCCATTACGATGTTTTCTTTGTCTTGATAGACTGAGCCCCATGGTGGCGCGACCATTTCTCCCTGACCTTCAAACAATACCGAATAAGCATACTCATCTAAATCAGCTTTCGTTGCTTCTAACTTTGCAATAAGTTGGGCAACATCATCGGTTGATTCCCAAGGGAAACAATCTTGAATAGCACTCAACTGCGACAAAATTGCTTGATTGGTTTCATGTTCAACAGGTAAATACATCAAGCTACCTAAAAGACGGGGTAATATCGCAATTTGATTCATAATACTTCCTTAAAAAGGCGAGCGTGGCTCGCCTTTTTCTTTGTTACATACCGATTGACCACAAATCGTAAAAGGCAATACGACCTGCAAGTTCAGCAAGGATAAACACGATACCGCTGCACGCAGCCATAGGCAGAACTTTTTTCTTGTAGCTCACCACTGCCATAACCAGAGCTAAACAGTACAATGCCATTTTAGCATCAAAGAATCCCATGCCCTTTTGTAGCATCGCCGGGGCTGTTGCACTGAGGTGCGCCATGTAACTTGGTGTCATTAAGAAGCTACCTATTGTAGCGATCACCATGATCAAAAAGTTAGTGCGCGTTGGTTGCCAAATCAGTGCTAATGCACCACCAGCAGTGAAAGCAGCCAATACCATTTGCAATGGCGTGAATACCGTATGCCATTGTGGAATAGTTTCAATGGTATACACTTTTGGAATCAAAATCAGTAACACAACAGCAGCAACGGCGGTCAGTAGACGCGCTGCAAGCTGTAATCCTTTCAATTGCGGACGTAAATACGTCACGGCAAGGCTGACAAACAGTAACCCACCATAAATCGCACATGAAATGATCTCATTACTCATTGGTGAGCGACCGGCACCAAACAAGGCATTCATTGCTCTGAAAGGTCGACCCAAGTGCAATATGGCGCTGCACCCAGCAATGCCAACAATCACTAGCGCGGCGATTCCCATTTTAAACAGTGTGGATTGGCTAGCATTTTTGCCACTAATCACTTGATGGATAACACTCAGAATTAATAGCCCTGCCGATGCCTGTGCTAAAACGGTAAAGAAGACTAACGGTAACTCATGCATGTTTTACTTCCTTAGGGTTTTGTAGCTCCCCTAACTGATGTTCTTTATTAGATACGGCTTTTGGATGCGGCTTAATAATCAAGTTCGGATGAGTCAAACTTGAAGATGGCAGAGGAGCAATATCACACTCATTACCATATTTGGCACGTAGCTCATCGATTGGGCCGAACTCAATCGCACGTTGCGGACAAGATTCCATACACACAGGATTCAAACCTTGTTGCAGACGATCTAAACAACCATCACATTTCGACATCACTTTTTTCTCTTCGTCGAATTGTGGCGCACCATATGGGCAGCGCATTTCACAGTAACGACAACCGATACAAACGTCTTGGTTGACCAATACAATGCCGTTATCTTCACGTTTGTGCATAGCACCCGTTGGGCAACCTTTTATACAAGCTGGCTCATCACAATGGTTACATGAGATGGATGCATAATAAGCAAAGGTATTGTTTTGCCATGCATTGCCCTGTTTTTCCCAAGTACCACCACCATATTCATAGACGCGGCGGAACTTACGACCAACATCAATATTATTTTTATCTTTACAACTCACCTGGCAGGTTTTACAGCCTGAACAGCGTGAAGTGTCTATGTAAAATCCTAATTGTTTCATTTACTTAAGCCTTCTCAATTTCTACCAGGTTAGTGTGTTGTGGGTTACCTTTTGCCAATGGAGTCAAACGATGGCTGGTGATTGCGTTAATACAAGAGCCAATATCGATACCATTTTTGTAAACCGACCAAGCGCCTTCAGGCATTGCAGTTACACCAGGTAAAATACGGTGAGTTACCTTCGCTTCGATTAACACCGTGCCGCGATCATTGAATACTTTGACCATGTCGTTATTAGCAATACCACGTTCACCCGCATCAATCGGGTTCATCCAAATTTGGTTCGGCACAGCCTCTTTCAACACACCCACACTGGCATAAGTTGAGTGGGCATGACCTTTGGTGTGGAAACCGGATAACTGCAAAGGATATTTTTTGTTCAGTTTCTTATCCCAAGGGGTATCTGGCACAGATAGGAATTCAGGGATTGGCGGAATACGGTCACCCTCTGGAAGAATCCAGTTATCCTGTAGCTCTTGCAACGCTTCAGAGTAAATCTCAATTTTGCCCGATGGCGTACCAAGTGGATTCACTTGTGGATTTGCATAAAACTCAGCATGCGCCGGACGTTTAGATAACGGTGATAAGTGTTGATCCAATACACCCGTGCCACGCACTTTGGCAAACGGTGGTAAGTGAGGACGTTCTTTGCGTACCTGTTCGTAATGATGTTCTACCCATTGCGCTTGAGTACGGCCTTGAGTAAATTCTTGTTCGATATCCAGTTTACGTGCAATGTCAGCACACACATCATAGGTGCTGCGACATTCCCACATTGGTGTGATGGTGTTTTCCATCGAAATCATATATTGGTGCGCACCCGCGTGAGAGTTACCCACCAAATCACTGGCTTCTAAGTAAGACGTTTCAGGAAGTAAGATGTCCGCAAATTTCGCAGTCGCCGTCATGTGGTTATCAATCACAATGATGGTTTCACACAGTGAATCGTCTTCCAATATTTTACGAGTACGGCTTAGTTGGCCATGTTGGTTAGCGAGCACGTTACCGGCTTGGTTAACGATCATTTTGATGCCAACGTTAAGCTTATCTGCGCCCTGCAAATCATGCGTTTTTGCTGTGATCGTTTCAGGGTGAGCAATCGCATCAGTCCAAGCGTAAACAGGAATCTTAATACCAACTTTATTTTCTTCTTTTGGTAAATAAGGCACTTTGTATTTTGGACCGTGTGGCCAGTTACCATTGTTGGTACCTAGGCGACCAAACTGGTTTGCGATAATGGTTAGGCTTTGAATCGCACGTACGGTTTGTTCACCATTACCATGACGTTGAGGGCCCCACCCTTGACAGATATACGCGGCTTTCGCGGTGGCGATTTCACGTGCTAACTGTTTGATTCTTGGAGCAGGAATCCCTGAAATATCCGATGCCCAATCCGCTGTTTTTTCGATGCCATCATCGCCATTACCCAACACATAATCTTTGTAGCTTGCGTTTGCTTTGGCAGAAGTTGGTAATGTGTCTTTAGTAAAACCAACCGCGTATTTATTGATGTGCTCTTCATCGATCAAATCTTCTTTGATCATGGTATGCACTAAACCGGCAACTAACGCAGCATCGGCAGTCGGACGAATAGGTAACCATTCTGCGTGGCCAACTACTGTCGAGTCTGTGTATCTAGGGTCGATCACAATGACACGAGCTTGAGATTTTTCTAATGCGCGGCGTAATTCTTCAACTTGGCCACCACCCGACATGCGAGTTTCAGACAGGTTCAATCCAAACAGGACAACAAGGTCAGAATCTTCAACTTGAGTGAAGTTTGCCCCTTCGTATTTACCAAACGTATAAGAGGTCGCTTTCGCAATTTGTGCAGTTGAATAGGTGTTGAAGTAATCTAAATAACCACCTGTGCATGTAAGAAGGCGCTGCCAAGCTGGGCGACCTTGGGTGTGGTAATACGCCCCAGTGCCGTATTGGTAAAAAATAGCATCGCTACCATATTTGCTGCGAATACGTGCAATTTCATCGGCAATAGTTTGCGTCGCTTCTTCCCAAGAGATGCGTTTAAATTTCCCCTCACCGCGTTTACCTACCCGTTTCATTGGGTATTTCAAACGGTCTGGGTTATACACACGGAATTTGTTTGAACGACCACGAAGGCAAGGGCGAATAGTATGTTCACCGAACACACTTTCATCTGTTGGCAGTTCTGGTTGCACCTGCACAATACGGTCGTTATCAACCGTAACACGCAACGCACAACGGCTACCGCAGTTTACAAGACATGCACTGTGTTTAAACGTTAGGTTACTTTGCGACTCAACCGATTTAGCGAGCGCTTTTTTCGAAAAAGGCAAAGTCGTTAGCGTAGAAAGCAATGCGGAACCCAATCCGATCTTTCCTGAATATTCAAGTAGCGAACGTCGTGTGGTTTCGACGTTTAAGAAGGACAACTTGCTCATGGAATGCTCCAGTAATTAACTCCAAAAACATAGTGAAATCAAAGAATCAACACTATGTATGAACAGATTGTGTTTTCTAACGACAAGTTATGACATTTTGTCTTATTTTGTTTTTGTTATGAAGAAATATGAACAATCCGTATACAGATAGACTACCGATGAATAATGATAGAAATTATGATTTAGATCATTCGCGTACGAATTAAGGGGTTATTTTTTATATTTAATTGAGTTGTTGATAATTAAAATCATTTCATTATAGATTTCATATAAATATTGATGCACATAAAATTTAACGT